>JBMFXL010000191.1:0-4015 GCA_049964275.1 Acidimicrobiales bacterium
GTCGACGAGCTTGGCGGTGCGGAGATTTCGCTGCGAGGTCATCATTCGCGCGGTGCCGACGCCGATGAGACACGCGGCAGTGGCGGTGAGTAGTGAGAGTTCCGTTGAGAGCGCGAGGGGCTGGAACAGGAGCGGCGACTTGAAGACCTGCACGTAGTTCTGGAGCGTCAGCGCGTGCACCGCATACGATGCACCGAAGTTCGAGAGCAGGCTGGCAGAGATCACGCCGATGCCGGGAACTCCGAGGGTGATCAGGAAGAACACCACCATGAAACCCGTCGCGAGTGCCTGACCCTTGGTGCTGAGTACCTGAATCTTGGGTTGACGACGGCGGGAGGAGATGACCTGGTAGACGCGTCCTTTTAGGGCGCGGGCTTGGACCAGGATTGGAATCGCTGCTGAGGCGACGAGCACCCAACTGATCGCTGCGGCTACTCCAAAGTTGAGTGGGATCGCGTTAATTGCGTTGTAGAGCGTGTAGGTGGCGACGGGGAAGTTGGCTGCTGCCGCCAAGGTCGACGCCACGCCGAAGTCCGACATGGACTCGGCGAAGACGATCGCGAGCGAAGAGAGGAGTGCGGGTGCAAGGATTGGGAGCACCGCCCGGATCGTTTCCATACGCGACGCACCAAAGATCCGTGCGGCGTCCTCGAACTCAGAGCCAATGCCCCTCATGCCGGCGGCGATAACGAGATAGGAGAACGGGATACCAGAGATCGTGAGGACGATCACGACCCCTACCGGTCCAAAGAAGATGTGGTAGAAGCCGCTTGCGTTGATGCCGGCGATGGAGAGGACCCCACTGGGCTCGAGTAGTCGCTGCCATCCCTCAGTCATGAGGTAGGTAGGAACGAGCAGGGTCGCCCAGATCAGCAGCGACCACAGGCGTCGAAGAGCGGCGTTCGTGCGGGTGATGATGTAGGCAAGAATGGTGGCGAAGACGGTGGCCAGCACCGCTGAGGCGGTAGAGATCCAAAGCGAGTCGATGATGCCGCGGAAGGTTGGGCCTGAGAATGCCTGCTGGAAGTTCTGCGTAAGTGAGCCCTGCGCGCTTGCGTTGAAGAGCTTCGGCACGAAGGCCTGCAGCAAGAATGCAAGTGAGGGGATCACCAAAAGGATGATGAGTGCGGCCCACAACAGGATGCGAGAGGTCCTGAGCTTGTGGAAGGGGTGACGTCGGACGCCACCGCGCGCGTTGCGCGATGGCGTCGACGGAGTCAGTTCAGGGGACTGAGTGATCACGATGCGTTACTGGACGATGTTGTTGGTAAACCAGGTGTTCACCGTGTTCTCGCGGCTTCCCCAGAGATAAGGGTTGATGTGCTGGTACTTGATCTTGTTGATAGAGGGCACGCCCGCCTTTGGCGCAACTCCCTTGAGTACCGGCCAGTACAGCGAGTCGCCGGTCGGGTCGCCCGACTTCTGCACCGCTTGCCCCTTCTTTGAGAGCACGTACTCGACGAACTTCTTCGCTTCGGCCTGCTCCGCCTTGGAGACATGGCGGTCGATGCCGATGACGCCGGGGATCAGGGTGGAGGGTGCGAGGTACGCGGTCTTGATGGTGGAGACCTGGAATCCTGCACCAATACCGGCTGAGGATTGGATCAGCGCGAGCTTGATCTGTCCAGTCTGCAGGGCGTGGAGCGTGTCACCGTTCGTCTGGAAGATCTGCATGCCGTTGGCCTTGAGCTTGGAGTAGAAGCTCTCGCCCTTGCTGACCCCACCGAGATGGTTCATCATGCCCGCGACGAACGGGTAGGTAGGGCCGGACACGGCTGGATCGTTCATGCCGATCTGCCCCTTCCACTCGCTGCTCAGCAGCTGGTTCCAGGTCTTCGGCGGGTTCTTGACGACTGCGGAGTCGTAGACCAAGGTGCCGGCCATGGTGACACCGGTTGGGATGTAGCTCTTGTCCTTGGGGATCGTTGCCTTGCCGAGTGCATTGAACTGCACGTTGGGTTCCCAATTACGAAGGAGCTGGCCCTGCTTGTCGAGTGACGCGAACGCAGTGTCGCCGTCGACCCAGAGCACGCCCCACTGAGGGTGGCCGATCTCGGCCTGCACCTTGGTGAGGAGCGGACCCGTCGAGTCGTCGTCGAGGCTGACGGGGATTCCGGTCGCCTTATGGAACGCGTTGACCACCGTCGAGTCGTAACCCTGGGCGGAGTATACGACGAGGGTTGGTTGCGAGGTCGAAGCGCTTGCCACGTGAGTGGTCCCCAGAACGGACGAGACCAGCGCTGCGGTTGCAGCTAGGCTGACTGCGGCGGTGCCCCTCTTCCAGTTGGCGATTGCGGACGGAGATTGGCGCTTACGTCCGCGAGTTGGGTCAGTGTGTTGTGTCATAGCTATACGTTGACCTGTCAATGAGAACGGGGGCATCGCCGAGGTGACAACTTGGTGACGCGAGAGTGAAGTTCTCCACAACTGACCTATTTGTGCATCGCCTGTGGTGATTAGCCCCCTCCGAGCTGGATGGCCTTGATCAAAAGCAAGATGACGCTCAGCACGAGATAGGCGCGGAGTGCCAGGATGCCGATCTTGAGCCCTGAGGACCACTTGACCGGTTCCAAGAAGTTGAGCGGTGGCATCCTCCAGGCGTAGCGCTCGGCCTTCGGTGGGAGTGGCGCTCGAGGAGTTCGCGGGGAGCCAGAACGTGCCTCTCGGATTCGTGCCACGCCAAAGAGGACGATCCCCGCGGCGGCCAGTCCTATGGCGAGCCCGATCGAGAGTTGAGGCACGTTGATCGAGGGGAAGAGCGTCGTGGCCATGAGCGTGCCCGAGAGCACGAGGAGCACCCCGATGATCACGACCGCGACCAGATTGAGCCACGGCCGATTGACCCAGGGTCCGAGCACCTGTGGGTCGTTGCAGAGCAGTAGCAAGAAGACACTCGCGGAGGGTAGCAAGATGCCTGCGAGTGCTTGGACAGAGGTGGTGATGAGTCCGAGTGGTGCGTGGGGGATGAGGACGATCCCCGCAGCGGCGGCCACCATGGCGGTGTAGCTCGCATAGAACGGCTTGGCGTCTCGCCAGCCTCGATGGAGGGAGTGACGGATGCCGAAGACATCACCGAATGCGTAGCTGGTCGAAAGGGTCACTGCCGCCGCACCGAGGATACTTGCATCGAAGAGCACGATGGCGAAGATATCTCCGAGCAGGCGAGACTTTGCGGCCAACATTTTCATGACGCCGAGCGCATCGGTGAAGTGACCGAAGTACGGGGTGTGGCTGGCGCCGTAGTTGGCCGTCACGATGATTGCGGCCGCACCGATCACGACCACGAATGCGCCGAAGACGGTATCGATGCGTTCGTAGACGATGTAGGCAGGGGTGATGCGCTTGTCGATCACGATCGACTGCTGGAAGAAGAGCTGCCATGGTGCCACAGTTGTTCCCACAATTGCGATGATGAGCAGTATCGAGGAGGAACTGGTGCCTCCGAAGATCCCGGGTACGACGAAGTTCTTGGCGATCGCACCGAAATGGGGATGGGAAAGGAAGAACATCGGAATCTGGAGCAGGCTGATGATGATGAAGATGAACATCGCGCGCTCCCACCGACGGAAGCTCCCAGACGCCGTGATCGCTACGAGCGCGACTGCGGCGATGGGTACCGCGACGTAGCTCGAGATGCCGATGTAGTTTGCGGCGAGGGAGATGCCGATGAACTCGGTGACGATCGTGAGGAAGTTGAGGAGGAAGAGGTCTCCGACGGAGAACCAGCCCCAGCCGCGACCAAATCGCTCATTGATGAGGCGCGCGTGCCCCACACCGGTGACCGAGCCCAATCGGACCACCATCTCCTGGTTGACCACGAGTACGGGAATGAGGAGGAGTAGGGTCCACAGCAAGCTCGTATGGAGATTCTGTCCGGCCTGTGCGTAGGTGGAGACCCCTCCGGCGTCGTTGTCGCCCACCATCACAATGAGTCCAGGACCCACGATTGCGGCGAGGGTGAGGAGCCGACGCTTCCAACGAGCTCGATCCGCAGGACCGTTCAGCGAAACGCGGC
>JBMFXL010000192.1:0-3990 GCA_049964275.1 Acidimicrobiales bacterium
CTGATGTCTCGTGGGTTTCGCGACTCGAACGGTCGAGAGGTAGCTGGCCTGAGCGAGCTCTTGAAACAGTTGCGGTCCCGACGTGACGAGGTGCTCTCGAAGTACGACATGCCCGCAACCTACGAGCGAATTGCCGAGTCGCTTCGAGAGATCACGAACGTGGAGCAGTCTGAACTTGAGCGACGCACGGCGAGCGGAGATCAGTCCGCGGCCCTGAGATCGATGGAGCTTGGAAATCTACCAGCCCGCCTTCCTGATAAGTTGCGAGCCCTCCGTGACTACGAGTTCGCGTCAAGTGACGCTCGAGAGCGCTTCGACGAACTCCTTTCCTCGCTGCGAGATGAATATCTCAGATCTGCCTACTCCCAGATGAAGGAGTCCTTGGGTAGCTTTGGCCCAGAGGATATGCAGCGACTCGCGCAGATGATGGGTGAGCTCAATGAACTGTTGGAGAAGCGGCGAGAGGGAACGGACACCCAGGAGGACTTCGAGTCATTCAAGAGTCGCTATGGCGACATGCTTCCTGACGTGTCAAGTCTTGACGAGCTTCTCGACGTGATGGAGCGACAGTCTCGAGCAATGGCCTCCTTCATGCAATCCTTAGATCCTGAGCAGCGAGAGGAGTTGCAGGCGCTCTTCGCGGAGCTCATGGGCGATATGGACCTCGCTTGGCAGATGGACAGGTTTTCTCGCAACTTCTCCCAGCTGCGTCCCTTCGACTCGCGGAGGCTGGGTTTTCGGGGGAACGAAGCCATGCCACTTGGTGAGGCCGGTGATATCTTCGATGAACTCGGAAAGATCGACGAACTCGAGTCAGCGCTTGGTAACAGCGTCAGTCCGAATGGACTCGCCGACCTTGACCTCGAAGAGGTCGAGCGACTGCTTGGCAAGGACGCCTCCGAGTCGCTCAAGAGCCTCTCCGAACTCGCCAAGGAACTTGAAGCAGCTGGGCTCATCAATACGGACGAAGGCCATCTGTCGATGTCGCCACGTGGGATCCGCCGCATTGGCAACAACGCGCTCAACGAACTCTTCCGTCACATCGATTCTGACGTACTCGGCCAGCATCAAAGCGTTCGCTCGGGAACGGGTACCGACACCGACTACCAAACTCGACCCTACGAGTTCGGCGATCCATTCAACCTCTCTGTTCATGCGACGGTCCGCAACGCGATTACGCGAAGTGGAGGGGGCGTACCTGTGCGGCTCTCACCTGAAGATTTCGAGATTGAGACCACTGAGGCATCGGTTGCATGCTCGACGGTGCTGTTGCTCGACCTGTCGCTGTCAATGCCCTTGCGCGATAACTTCCTTCCCGCGAAGAAAATGGCGATGGCGCTCTCCTCGCTCATCTCTGCGCAGTTCCCTCGTGATTATTTCGGCCTGGTTGGGTTCTCCGAGATCGCGAGAGAGTTGTCCCCTGCGTCGCTGCCCTCGGCATCGTGGGACTATGTCTATGGAACCAACCTCGAACACGCGCTCCTTCTCGGGCGCAAACTGCTCTCCGGACGTGAGGGCTATCGGCAGATGATCTTGGTGACCGACGGTGAGCCAACTGCGCACATCCTCGAAGATGGCGAGGTATTTTTCTCCTATCCGCCCGCTCCAGAGACCCTGAGGGCAACCCTTCGTGAAGTGATGCGGGCGACTGCGGAGGGGATTCGGATCAACTCCTTCGTCTTGGATGTCAACGATTACCTTCGATCCTTCATCGAGCGACTCACTCAGATCAATCGTGGTCGAGTGTTCTATGTGGACTCGAGTAACCTTGGTGACTTCGTGCTCGTGGACTTCCTGCGTAGTCGTCCCGACCCCGATGCCGTCTGACCGCCGGCACGGGAGAACCATGGGAATGACATGTTCGTAAACACGGGGCGAGAAGTTACACCGTTGTGATTGCACGTATGCAATGAGTTCGTTAGACTCACGGGTAGTCGCATAGCGTGAGCTTACGGCTACTCGCTGCGCAAAAGAATGGGGGAGCGCGATGCATGCGTACAAGTCTCCGACGGGTTGGGATCTACTAGCGACTCGTGACCTCAAGGTTGGCTCTTCACTCGAGTGGCAAGAACAGGCGAGGTGCAAAGGACGGAACTCTGCGGTGTTCTATCCCCAACGTGGTGTACCTACGGCTTCGGCTCGTGCGCTCTGCAAGGAGTGTCCCGTCAAGGTCGAGTGCTTGTCGTATGCACTCGAGAACTACGAGCGCTTTGGTATTTGGGGCGGATTGTCCGAGCGTGAGCGGAGAAAGCTCCAGCGGGAGCGACGTCGCATTGCGGTGGCCAGCTCCGAGGAGCAGCACCCGCTCTCAGCGTAACTCGAGCGGCCCGCTCTTGGCCTCATAACGAGCTTCGATCGTTCGGGAGGCGTCGAGATCGAGCAACGTCCACTTCGTTCGGGGAATCTTCTCGAGTACGGAACGTGGGATGAGTCCAACCAGTTCGGTGGAGAGGATCTCCGTCATCGTTCCTACGAGCTGGAAGACATCCCATGGGGTCACTCGTTCGGGACGTATGAGATTGGTAGAGATTTGTATCCCGCCGCCCACGGGTAGCGCAAGTGCCCTGATGGCATCGGAACGGATTTGGCGGGCGATGATCCTCGCCTCGAGCAGATCGCAATTCACCATCATGTTGTAGGCGACGAGTGGTCTGCGCACCCCTACAGCGATGACTCCTCGCTTCGGGTCGGCGTCTTCTGGGGGATGGTTCCTCAGGCGCTGCCTGAGTGCGGGGAGGCTCGGGTCGCCAACCTCTTCTCCATAGCGAGCCGTCGGAACTCCGAGTGCTGCCGCGCCGACTTCGAACTCGGTTCTCGCACGAAGTGCGTCCTGGGGCGTTGAATCCCAGAGCGGTACGAACGGAACGACATCTACGACCCCATGACGGGGATGAACCCCGGAATGGAGTGTGAGATCGATCAGTGTGATCGCTGTGCGAAGGAGCGAAAGCGCATCCCTGACGACGTGTGGTCCGCAGAGTGTGAAGACGGACCTGTGATGATCGGGATCTACGTGCATATCGAGGAACGAGTCGCGAACGGCCTCGCGCAACGTGTCAAGACGCTCCTGGTCGACCCCTTCAGAGACGTTGATAACCGACTCGATCATCGATCCTCGAGAACTCCCGGTGCCGAGGGCCCTAGGCGGACTGTGCCACGACCGCGAGCCGCCGCGAACGAGAGATTCGTCGTCGCTCGCGCTCGGAGGCCCCACCCCAGACTCCATGCTCGATTCGATACTCGAGGGCGTACTCAAGACAGCGAAGTTTGACTGGACAGCCCTCGCAGACCCGCCTCGCGCGCTCCACCCCTACGCCGTCGCTCGGGAAGAAGACCGCCGGATTGACCTCTCGACAGTTTCCTTGAGCCATCCACGACTTCGTCACAAGGCACTTCCTTTCGAAACCCGCCCCCCAGGCGGAAGTAACTTCCCCTACTTTATTACTTGTGAGTAACCATAGTGCGGGTCTTTTGTGTCGTCCAGTATTTGTCGAGACGAGCAGTTCAGTGGATGCGCCTAGTGTGGTGGGGAGCAACGACGAGGAGTAACTGTGGACCACGACGAATTTCAGCCGCCGCGCGCGAAGGCGAAGATTGTGTATCTTGGGCCGGTCGCACCGCACTGGGATGTGGTGCGGATTTCGGGGGATACCAAGGTCGTTGATGAATTTCGCATGCGTGTGCTTGCCCGCCTACTCATGCTCCCCGCGCACGATCCCCAGTTTCGCAGGAATCGTGAGCGAGTCGTGAGGGATGCTGAGCGCGACGGTATCTTGCTCCAATGGGAGATCGACGGCGAGACTATCGACTCCTGAAGTCGAGTGCTCGAAGTCGCTACGAGCGCTTCTTCTTGGCGCCCTTACGGAGCAGTCTTCTGCCCACCACGATGTCGTCCGATCCTCGAGACCACGATTGCTGTTCGAGGCTTGACGACATCTTGTCGAGTTCCTTGTCCATCGAGCCGGTGAGTGAGAAGGCTTGGTTCTTGAG
>JBMFXL010000193.1:0-3967 GCA_049964275.1 Acidimicrobiales bacterium
GACTTCATGGCGGTGTCGTCGTATGGGAGCGCGACCAAGACCTCTGGTGTAGTCCGGATCCTCAAGGATCTCGACGCGGACATTCAAGGCAAGGACGTCATCGTCGTTGAAGACATCGTCGAGAGTGGGCTAACGCTTCAATACCTGTTGCGCAATCTTCGCGCTCGTGGTCCTCGCTCCGTGTCGGTGTGTACTCTCCTGCTCAAAGAGGGTCTCCAGAGCACGCAGATCGACCTCCGTTACGTCGGATTTTCACTCCCTCCAGACTTTGTGATCGGCTACGGCCTCGATGTCGCAGAGCGATATCGCAATCTTCCGTACATCGCGACGTACGTAGAGAACCCCGTTGGCTCGTGATGACATCGACCGCGAGGCAGCCTTAGGGCATCTCCGCGGTTACCTCCTTGCGCTTGGCATCGACCTAGGTGATGCGGTGCTCGGTCAAAGTCCTGAACGCATCTTGAACGGCCATCTCGAGATGCTCAAGGGAGAGGGAGTCGATCCCTTGAGTGTGCTCTCGGAGACATTTCCTGCAGGCCATGAAGAAATGGTGATTCTCAAGGATCTTGCCTTTTCCTCACTGTGTGAGCATCATTTCCTCCCGTTCCGCGGTGTCGCTCATGTTGCGTACATTCCGAACAGCTCAGGAAGGATCACCGGGCTTTCCAACATTGCGCGATTGGTGGACGTTTTAGCGAGTCGTCTCCAGGTCCAAGAACGGCTGACGACGGAGATCGCTCGCTACTTGGAGCTTTCGCTTCATCCGAGGGGTGTGCTCGTTGTAATCGAAGCGACGCATGGATGCGTGGTGGATCGGGGGGTACGCAAGGTCGGCTCCACGGCGGTGACCTCGGCGGTGCGAGGTGCCTTCCGCAACGACGGCGCGACGCGAGCGGAAGCGATCGAACTACTTCGGCTCGGAGGTTCGAGTTTGCGATGAAACTGATGGGGATCGTCAATGTCACTCCAGACTCCTTCTCCGATGGAGGGGAGTTCTTCGACCGTGATCGTGCGATCGAGCATGGACGGGCCTTATTCGACGCCGGGGCTGAGATCGTCGATGTGGGAGGTGAGTCGACTCGTCCATATGCGATTCCCGTGGACGAAGAGGAGGAGCGCGATCGAGTTGTCGACGTCGTTGGAGAGCTTGCCCGTTTTGGGAGGGTGTCCGTGGATACTCGCAGGCGAAGTGTCGCGGTCGCGGCGGTGAGCGCCGGTGCCACGCTCATCAATGACGTAAGTGCAAGTCTTGGTCGCACTGCGGCGGAACTCGGCGTTGGTTGGGTCGCGATGCACATGCGCGGGGAGCCATCCACGATGCAGCGGACGCCGACTTACCACGATGTTGTTGGCGAGGTGGTTGCATTCTTGCAGTCGAAGGTTGCGCTTGCCGAGCATCTTGGCATCGATGAGCTCTACCTCGACCCAGGGATCGGCTTCGGCAAGACCGCTGCTCACAACCTTGCGATTCTCCATTCGATCGATCGAATCGTGGATATTGGGCCACCGGTGGTGCTCGGGATCTCCAGGAAGAACTTCCTTGGGCGTCTCTCTCGCGTGGATCGAGATTCGCCTGCTCCACCGAAGGATCGTTTGGAAGGCTCTCTCGCAGCAGCTGCGTGGTGTGCCAAATCTGCGGTAGCAGTGCTCCGAGTTCACGATGTCGCCGAGACTGATCAGCTACGCAGGCTATGGGCGGTAGCGACGGAAGCACTCAAGGGTCGCGAGGATGGTGGCTCGTGAATGGTAAGTGGATCCATTCGCTTGAGATACGGGGCCTGAGGGTTCCAACGCGAATCGGGGTATCCGAAGAGGAGCGAGCGTTCTTCCAGCTACTCTCGATCGATTTGACTGCCCGCGTTCGCCGAGAGCCGGGCGCTGCTGATTTGGTGGAGACGACGGTTGATTACGGAGTGCTTGCCGAAGCGGTGGCAACAGTGGCACGGTCGCAGGAGCGTCTATTGCTCGAGACGTTGGCGGAGGAGATTCTCGCGATCTGCGAGCGGTACCCAGCGATCGAGTCGGCGGAGGTCTCCATTCGGAAGCTTCGACCCCCTCTTGATCTCGTGATCGACGAGATAGGAGTTCGCGTGAGCTGGCAACGGTCGTGAGGTACGTCATTGCACTCGGATCCAACATGGGAGACCGGGTGCAGAACCTTCGCAGTGCGGTCGGAGCCTTTGACGCCTCGGTCGAGATTTCACTTGTGTACGAGACCGAGCCCCAAGGAGGTCCGGTCGGACAATCGTTGTACTTGAACATGGCGGTGGCGATTTACTCCGGGTGGACGCCACTCGACATGCTGGGGTGGTGTCAACATCTCGAAGAACGCGCGGGTCGGGTGAGGACGGTCCAGAATGGACCAAGAACGCTCGACGTCGACATCGTGAGTGCGGACCGTATCGAGATGGTGAGCGATCGATTGACGCTTCCTCATCCTCGAGCAGCGGAGCGTCAGTTCGTCCTGCGACCCGTGAGTGACGTTGACGCGCGCATTGCGCAATGGATTCGGCACCGAGCTGGTTACCCCCCGTTCGTCGATGGGTCGAGTCCGCCCAGGCAGATTGGCGCGCTAGGAGAGTCAAAAGGGGTATTCGATTCCCGAGACGAGCCAGAGCCTATGACGAACAGGAGAGACTGAACGCATGCTTCTATGCATCGATGTAGGGAACACCCAGATCGTCTTCGGGCTTTACGATACCTCGACGGACATACCTCGACGCGCTGACTCTGGATTGATCCTTCATTTTCGACTACCGACGAGGTCCGAGGCGACGGCAGACGAGCTTGCCCTGTCGGTCGTGCAGCTCCTCCAGATGCGAGGCATTGATCCGATGAACGATGTGACCGGTGTCGTACTCTCGTCGACGAATCCATCGGTGGGGACGGTGGTGGCCGAGATGGCGCTCCAGTGGTTCCCGGTGGCGCCCCTGGTCGTTGGGGCGGATCTCGATCTTGGGATCGAGAACCAGTACAACGACCCCTCGGAAGTCGGGGCCGATCGTCTCGCGGATGCGATCGCCGCGCGCGACCTCTTTGGCTCCCCTGTGATCGTGGTGGACTTTGGAACCGCGACCACCTTCGACGTCATCTCCTCCGCGGGTGCCTACTTAGGAGGAGCGATTCTGCCAGGTGTAGCGATAAGTCTTGATGCGCTTTTTCAACGTGCTGCGGCATTGCGGCGTGTCAAGATGACCCCACCAAAGGCAGTGATCGGTCGTTCAACTGAAGATTCGCTTCGATCGGGGATCATGTTCGGGTATGCCTCGATGCTCGAGGGAATGTGCGACCGTATCGAGGAAGAGCTTGGTGCGTGTGCGGTCATCGTGACAGGAGGACTCGCGCCCCTCGTCGCGCCGTACGTACGGCGTACGATCCATGAAGAGCCGTGGCTTACCCTCCACGGCCTACGACTACTCTTTGAGCGAAACCCGCATCGACTCAGACAGGAGTAAGGTCGTGGACCGCGAAGGCCCTACTAGGGAACAAGAGATTCCTTACGCTTTTCCTGGACGTATGCCGATCGCGGATGCGACTGAGCGCGTTGAGACCATCGAGTCAGGGGAACACAGCGGCATCGTCGTGACGATTGCGGGCCGCCTCATGCTGCTTCGTCGTCAAGGCAAGGTCGTGTTTGGTGATCTCCGGGACTCATCAGGTGCCGTACAGCTCTTCGCCAACGCAAATGTGACCGAGCGCTTCGAGGAGTTCCCTGAGCTGTCCCTCGGTGACTGGATTGGCGTGAGCGGGGAGATCATGCGAACTCGGCGCGGCGAATTGTCGGTCGAAGTGAAGTCCTGGGAGCTGCTTGCTCAGGCCAAACGTGGGTTCGGTGACAAGTGGCGTGGTATCAGCGACCCCGATATTCGATATCGTCAGCGCTACGTCGATGTGTGGGCAAATCCTGAGGTCAGAACCATATTCCTGCGTCGTTCGAAGATCGTTGCCGAAACACGTCGCTACCTCG
>JBMFXL010000194.1:0-3937 GCA_049964275.1 Acidimicrobiales bacterium
GTGCGGCTCGCTCGCGGGCGGCGGCGGGTTCCCTTACGTTGAGCTTCGGGGTCACTCCGGTGGTCCTTGGGGAGGGAGGGGAGCCAGATGCTGCGATGAACGAGGCGATTGGGATTGCGCGAGCGATGGATCTCGCGAACATCGGTGACGTTGTCATCCTCCTTGCCGGCGTGCCATTTGGCGTCTCCGGCACCACCAACTTCATGAAGGTCCAGCGCGTCGGAGATGCGATCCTCTGGAGCTAGGGGTTCGCCTGCTCGTACGCAGCGGTGACGGCAAGTCCCTGTTGTATGGTGGCTCCGAGCTCGACGAGTCGTCGTGAGAGTTCAGGGGTATAGACGCCAGTGGCAATCGCGTCGATTCCTAGGTCTCGGGCGAGATCCACGAGAACGGCGGTGAGCGCCCCACCTTGTTCCTCGATGCTTCCATACAAACTGCGAGAAAGCTTGATCGCGTGGAAGCGTACATCGCGCAAGAGTACGAACGAGGAGAATCCCCGACCCACTTCATCGAGAATCACCTTGCCACCCATCGATTCAAGCGCGGCTACCTCGTCGGCGAGACGTGTCACCGGTATGTCAACGAGGAGGCGCTCAGATATCTCAAAACCGATCGCTAATCCTCCTGGTCGTTCCACCTCGCGGCAGAGGGTGCGAAGGTTGCCATTGAGGAGCGAACGGGGAGACGCATTCACGGTCACAAGCGACACCGGTGTGTCGAGCGCGTTGGTGAACCCAATGGCGAGGTTGAGCTCGTTCTCCTCGGCGAGTGCCACGAGCCCACTTGCAAGCAACGCGTCGACCGGCGAACCGATCTCAGGAGGAAGGTTCGCAAGCTCGCGCAATGGAGATTTGGCTTCGTAGAGTACGAGACGCATGGACGACAGGTCGATCGCCGGCTCGAAGACGGTGTCGGACTTGGGCCCGTAGTAGTAGCGCGTTATTGCTTCGAGTGCCTCTTGGCGAGCGAGCGCATCGGCCTGATGGCGGCTCGGCTGGCTATTCCAATCCCCATTTCGTCCGATACGTCGAATGGCGAGGTCGAGCGTGCTATAGAGGCTCTGGTAGTCAAGCGGTTCGTCACCGTCGATCACGAGACCCGCCATCTTGGTCCGGAGCATGATACCGATGCCTTCATGGTCGACTAGCGAGGAAGAGGCATTGGAGAGGGATCCCAACAGCGCATCGAGCGCTTCGTGGGACGCTTCCCATTCGAGAGGAAGCGTGATCGCGAACTCGTCGTAGGAGAGCGCAAAGACCTCCGACTCTGGAGGAAGGAGCTTACCGATTCGGGCGAGCCATCTGCGTACGGCTTCGTTGGTGGTGGTGATACCGATCTGTTCATGCAGGTCACGCGCATTGGTGATTCGGATGAGGACCAAGCTGGGTGGCGGCGCTTCGACCCCTAGATTCCACTCGTCGATGTGCTCGAGGAAGCAGCGACGATTCCAGGTCTCGAACTGATGGTGGACGTGGGAGAGTCGTTCGAGCTCTCGCTCGTAGGCGGTGGTCTGGATCCGGATGCTCGCTATCGCGGCGATGGCTTCGAGAAATCGCAGGTCGTCATCGAGAGGCACGTACGGGGCTTGGAGTCGGATCTCCCCGACAACCTTGGTCCCATTCGAGACGGGCAACCGGAGGGCGAGTTGCGCGGTGTCGCGTGAATCGGCCTCTTCGGGTTCGTCTGAGAGGTCGAAAAAGGTGACCAGGGCTCCTGGGAGCACGCGGCCAGACTCGGTCGTGAGGAGCGCACGCCAGGAATCCTCGTCGATGCGTTCGATGGCGGCACGACTGAGCTCGGTGAGGGACCGATTGCGCTGGGACTCGCGTTTGGCGAGCAGTCGAGCCTGTTCGGTGTCGGTGACGTCCACGAAAAGGATGACGATCGCACGGAAGTTCGCTCCTTCATCGTCGATGTCGATGCGGAAGGACTGCACGAGGAGGTTCCGGCCATTCCAGTCCAAGAAGAACTCGAAATGATCCCGCCGTTGAAGCTGTCGGCGGGTCGTGGCGCGGACGCCTTGGGTGCCGAGCCAGGTGAAGACGTTTCGTTCACCCTCGGCTCTGACATGAAGTTGGTGCGCCAGGCCTCCGGAGTATGAGGTGACGTCGCCGTCCGGTCGACAGATCAGGAGTCCAATGGGGACATCTCGGAGCGCACCGCGTACCCACTCCTCATGCTGATGGAGGCGCGCAAGATCGTTGAAGACCTCTTCCACGTCCTCGATCAACACGAGACGAAACGCTCGTAACTCGCCCTGATCGCCCACCGAGGAGACCGAGACGTAGACTCGGCGTTGGGTTCCATCTGCGCGAAGGACGCTGCGTGGCTTACGTGCGAGTCGAGCACTTCCATACCTAAGCGTCGATCCAAGATCCTCGAGTCGTGTGGCCGACTCCGCAAAGAGATCGGGTAGGTACTGGCCCCGCAACTCGAAGAAGTGCGAGCCGACCAACTCCAAGAAGGTGCGGTTCGCCTGAACCACTTTCAGATCCCTATCCACGAGTACTGCGCCGAGGGGCAGTACCGAGAGCACTCGGGCAAACCCATCGGCGTCGTAGGCCCGCGGACTTTGGAGTTGCTCAAGGGTACTGCGTGATCGTCGGAGTGCCCATCCAAGCTCGGTTATCCGTCGTGCGGAGTCGAGTGCGGGGAGGTCGAGTTCGACTGGCTGAGTTGCTTGGGAAAAACAAGCGACCACGAGGCCCGCGAGACGCTCGCCCTCGAAGATCGGGAGCGCTATCGCTCGGTCGAGCCGTGCCACGCTACAGAGGTGACGGAACGCGCTCCGCTCCGAAGTCTGTTCAATGTCGATGATCGTCGCGCGGCTCTGCGTGGGGTCTGTGGTGTCGAGTCTGAGATCGACGGTGGAATGGATCAGGGAGTCCACTCCGTCGATGGAGTTCGACCAGGCCGCTCGAATCGTCATGTGGGTGGAGCGTGGTTGACGACTCGTGATGATCGCGAGCGAGCACCCTGGAATGAGCGAACAGGCTCCTGCGACGGTCCTCAGGTACTCGTCGAAGCCGGACTCTCCCAGCGCGATACCGAGGAGCGTCGTCTGGATCCCGTAGGTCCACTGCGCCACCTCGGATCGAGGGGAAGGGAACGGGGCTGCATCTGAGGAAGGAGCTATGGCAGGTCACCTACCTTTCTCCTGTCCGGGTCCAACCAAGACGGCGAGCCTTGCCCCAGTGTAGATGAACTGTTCGGTGTACGTTGGACACTTCGACCACCCAATGGGCCGGTCGACTGGCGCATCGACTTCGCCATGGTGCCCGTTCCCGTTCAGCCCTGTGTGTGGTCGGCGGCAGCGTCCTCTGGGGATACCAATTGGGACTGTTGCTCGTGGGCGTAGATCGCCGCACCTACGATCCCCGCCGCGTTCTCGAGCTGTGCGGGCACGACCTTGGTCCTGGTCTCAAGGCGCGGAATGAACTTCTCTGCATGGCGAGAGACGCCCCCGCCGATGATGAAGAGATCTGGCCAGAGTAGCTCCTCGAGATGGCACAGATAGGCACTGACTCGCGAGGACCATTCCTTCCAGGAGAGCTCATCCTCAATCCTTGCGGATTCCGCCGCCCACTCCTCGGCATCCCCGTGATGGAGGTGAAGGTGTCCGAACTCGGTGTTGGGAACCAAGGTCGATTGGTGAAAAAGTGCGGATCCGATTCCGGTCCCGAGCGTGATCATGACGACCGTGCCGCCCTGGTCGCGTCCCGCCCCGAATCGCATCTCGGCAATACCGGCGGCGTCGGCATCATTGAGGACCAAGCTGGGCGTGTCCGTGATCGAACGCATCCATGATCCGGTCTCGGTAAAGAGCCATGATTCGTCGATGTTCGCCGCGGTCGACACGACACCATCGGCGATCACCGCAGGAAGTGTGACCCCGATGAGTTCGGCGCCTCCGAGTTGGCGGAGGAGCGTGCCGATG
>JBMFXL010000195.1:0-3932 GCA_049964275.1 Acidimicrobiales bacterium
CTATGAGGCGCTCCACCCCGAGGGCGGGTCATCGGGGCGGTAGGGTGGACGCCATGCAGCCACCTGAGATCGACGAGACCTTCAAAGACGGCGGGCGTGCGCTCTGGGAGAGTCATGCCGATTGGTGGCAGACCCACTTCACCGACGGTGCCGACCCCGAGTACGAAGAGCAGATCCTTCCTACGATCGTTCGTCTCCTAAGACCGCATCGGTCGGTGCTCGAGATCGGTACCGGTGACGGCCAGGTCTTGCGTGCGATTGGTGCGCACGATGGTGGTACCCATGGGGAGGGATCGATCTACGTTGGCATCGATCCTGCACAGGCGCAGATTCGTACCGCTGCAGCGCGCGCGCCGGAGTACCTCTTCGCACGGGGAGAAGCGCTTGCGCTCCCGTATCGAGACGCGAGCTTCGATGCGGTGGTCGCCTGCCTCGTCTTCGAACACATCCTGGAGGTGGACGCGGCGCTGGAGGAGGTTGCTCGGGTGCTCGTTCCTGGCGGCCAGTTCCTCTTCTTGTTGAACCATCCGTTACTGCAAACCCCGGGCTCGGGCTGGATCGATGACCAGATCCTTGACGAGCAGTATTGGAGGATCGGGGAGTACCTGAAGGAAGACGTCGCCTTCGAGGAGGTGGAAAAGGACGTGTTCATCCCGTTCGTACATCGTCCGCTTTCCCGGTACCTCAATACCGCGATTGCCAAGGGTTTGCATCTCGACACCATGGAGGAGCCCTCTCCACCCGCAGGATTTCTGGCACAAGCGTGGGAGTATCAGCGTGCCGCGGCGATTCCTCGCCTCTTGGTCCTTGGCTTTACGAAGGCTACGGAGCACTCATGATCGAACTGGTGCTCGTAGCGGGGATGTCCGGGGCGGGTCGATCATCGGCCGCTGCGTCACTCGAGGACATGGGATGGTTCGTGATCGACAACATGCCTCCCGCGCTCATCCCAAAGATCGTCGAGCTGGCGGATGGCAAGGGGGAGGTCACCTCGGTAGCGCTCGTGGTCGGCCGGGAAGCCGCCCGCTCCGTCGAGGCACTTCAAGAGTCGCTCACCTCACTCCGTGAACAGCTGCTTCATGTCACCGCGATCTTCCTCGATGCGTCCGACGATGCACTCTTGCAGCGGTACGAGGGTACCAAGCGCCGACATCCGGTTGAGGGTGACGGCGGGGTACTTGAGGCCATCCATCGCGAACGTGAGCAGCTCTCTGGGATCAAGGATCTGGCCGATATCGTGATCGACACCTCCGATCTCTCGGTTCATCAGTTGCGTGATCGAATCGGTGAGGTGTTCTCCTCCCATGGGGACCAGGGTCAATCGATGCGCGTCATCGTGAGCTCCTTCGGGTACAAGTACGGGCTTCCTCGCGACTCCGACATGGTCTTCGATTGCCGATTCCTCCCCAATCCGTACTGGAGCCCTGCGCTTAGAGAGTTCAGCGGACTTGATCCCGAGATCGCCGAGTTTTTGGAAAAATCTGAACTCACCATCACCTATCGCGAACAGCTCTCGAGCATGCTCTCCTTCCTGCTGCCCAACTTCGTCAAGGAAGGGAAGTCCTACCTATCTATCGCGGTCGGCTGCACCGGCGGACGACACCGAAGCGTCTACCTGGCGGAACAGATCGGCACCATGTTGCGCGAGTTGGGTGCCAACGTGACCACCCGGCATCGAGATATCAACAAATGACCACAGGGTTGCGAATTGTTGCGCTTGGGGGAGGGCACGGGCTCACCGCGAGCCTGCGCGCCGCACGGCTCTTGGATGCCAAGGTCACCGCGCTGGTCAACGTGTCCGACGACGGTGGCTCTTCGGGTCGGCTCCGTGAGGACTTCGGGATCGCGCCACCGGGAGACCTGCGACGTTGTATCTCGGCACTCGTGCCTGAGGACAACTCGCTTGAATCGCTCCTCGAGTATCGGTTCCATGCCGGGGAACTCTCGGACCACGCGCTTGGGAACCTCTTCTTCGTCGCGGCACAGGAGCTCTTCGGGTCGGCCACCGCGGCGAGCATCGCAATGGCAGAGATCTTTGGAGCGCGTGGTGTGGTGTTGCCTGTGAGCGAGGAGGCATTGACCTTGAACGCACAGCTCGTCGATGGATCGACGGTCTGTGGACAGGTCGATGTCCATCATTCGCGCAACATTGCCTCGGTATGGACCACACCAGAGGATCCCGCCGTGCCAGAGTGTGTGTTAGATGCGATCGCTCTTGCAGATATGGTGCTGCTCGGCCCCGGATCGCTTTTCACCTCGGTGCTCGCGGCGGTGGTGCCGAAATCGATCGCACGTGCATTGTCGGAGGCCAAGGCGACCAAGGTGTACGTAGCCAATCTTCGAGAGCAACAGGAAGAGTCCGTTGGTCTCACCGTGGCCGACTGCGTCGACGCACTCGAACGACATGGCATCCATCCGGAAGTGGTCATCGCAGACGATAGCGGGATTGCACTCGGTCGATGTGATCCGACGAAGCGTTGGATCGTTGGTCCACTGAGCGTGAAGGGCCTTGGTATCCATGATGCGTCGCTGCTTGCGGATGCGATCAGCCAGGCGCGCCCAATTCAGTAGTGACTTCGTGCGCCTGCTGCGCTATTGTTGATGCCTAATGTCTGGGCGGCGGAGCCGTCTAGGTCCGCGGCTACCGGACCGACACCGATCATCGAGGAGCGAAGGTGACTGTACGCGTCGGAATCAATGGTTTTGGTCGTATCGGACGAAACTTCCTTCGAGCCGCGCTCGAGCGTGACGCCGATATCGAGGTGGTGGGGGTCAATGACCTGACCTCACCGGAGACCAATGCGCATCTCTTGAAGTTCGACTCCACTCATGGTCGACTCGGCCACGAAGTGGTGCTGCGCGACGGACGGATCGAGGTCGGCAAGTTCAAGATGACCGTCCTTGCCGAGACCGATCCCAAGGCGCTACCGTGGTCCGAACTAGGTGCGGACGTGGTGGTTGAGTCGACCGGACGATTCACCGATGGAGGCACTGCCTCCGCTCACATCGATGCGGGAGCTAAGAAGGTGGTCATCTCGGCTCCGGGAATGAACGTGGATGGCACCTTCGTAGTGGGCGTGAACGACTCCGACTACGACGGCGCTCGGCATCATGTCATCTCGAACGCGTCGTGCACGACGAACTGCTTCGTGCCCATGGTCAAGGTGCTCGATGATGCATTCTCGATCAAGCAAGGCTTCATGACGACCGTTCATGCCTACACCAATGATCAGAACCTGTTGGACCTCACCCATAAGGATCTTCGACGAGCTCGTGCGGCCGCAGTGAACATCACACCCGCATCTACTGGAGCAGCTCGTGCGACCTCTTTGGTGCTCCCTCAGATGGCCGGCAAGCTCGACGGCACGGCACTTCGTGTTCCCGTGGTGGATGGTTCGATCACCGATGTCTCGGTAATCGTCGATGCCGAGGTCGATGTGGCGACCGTGAACGCAGCCTTCGAAGCAGCGGCGACGACAGGTCCTCTTGCGAATGGAATCTTGGTCTACTCCACGGATCATCTGGTCTCCTCCGATATCGTTGGCGCCTCGGCGTCATGCACCTTCGACTCCCAGATGACGATGACCATGGATCTTGGCAACGGCACCACGCTTGTGAAGGTATTCGGTTGGTACGACAACGAATGGGGATACTCCAATCGTCTCCTGGACCTCGTCGGAGTTGTGGGGAACGCTTTGTCGTAAGCCTTCGCGGACGCACCGCGGAACGAATTCTGGCGATCACGACGAATCGAAGAAGGGAAGACGATTTCGGATGAAACTCCCGATCCTGGAAGATCTGGGCGAGGTACGAGGCAAGAAGATTCTGGTGAGGGCCGATCTCAACGTGCCCTTGCGGGAAGAGGATGGGACCGTTGTCATCGCCGATGAGTTCCGTATCGAGGCGACGATGCCGACATTGCGCTGGCTCAC
>JBMFXL010000196.1:0-3930 GCA_049964275.1 Acidimicrobiales bacterium
CGAGGAAGCTTCGTTACGACATAATCGATGGTCGGCTCGAAGCTTGCGGGTGTCACCTTGGTGATGTCGTTCTGTATCTCATCGAGCGAGTAGCCAATCGCGAGCTTGGTGGCAATCTTCGCGATCGGAAATCCTGTGGCCTTGGAGGCAAGCGCGGACGATCGCGACACTCGCGGATTCATCTCTATGACGATCATCTCGCCGGTCGTCGGATCAAGCGCAAACTGGATATTGGATCCACCCGTCTCCACCCCGATACGACGAATGCAGGCAAACGCGGCATCCCTCATGCGTTGATATTCGACATCGGAGAGCGTCTGCGCCGGTGCAACCGTGATCGAGTCACCGGTGTGGACCCCCATGGGATCGAAGTTCTCTATGGTACAGACCACCACACAGTTATCGAGGTGGTCTCGCATCACCTCGAGCTCGTACTCCTTCCAACCCGCGATGGAGCGTTCGACGAGCACTTCATGCACTGGAGACGCAGCGAGACCTGCCTCCACCATCTCAACAAGATCGTCGCGGTTTGAGACGATTCCGGTCCCCGCTCCACCAAGGATGAAGGAGGGACGCAACATGACCGGTAGTCCGATGTCCTCTGCAATCGCGACGGCCTCTTCGACCGAGTGCGCGAGTGCCGACGACGGTGTCCGCAAACCGATCGATTCCATTGCCAACTTGAACGACTCGCGGTTCTCCGCGGTGCGAATGGCGTCCTCGTTCGCTCCGATCAGACGCGTCCCATAACGCTCGAGCACTCCTCGCTCACTGAGTTGAATCGCGAGATTGAGCGCGGTTTGACCTCCAAGCGTCGCCAACACCGCGTCTGGACGCTCGCGCGCAATGATCGACGTGAGCACCTCGACATCGAGGGGCTCGATATAGGTCGCATCCGCAAATTCAGGGTCGGTCATAATGGTCGCAGGATTCGAGTTCGCCAAGATGACCCGGATACCTTCAGCGCGCAACATGCGACAGGCCTGTACCCCGGAGTAATCGAACTCGCACGCCTGCCCGATGACGATCGGCCCAGAACCAATTACCAGGATGGAGTGTAAATCAGGCGATTTCGGCATGAATGGAGTCTCCTCGTACGTACTGTTCGAAACGCGCAAAGAGATAGCGCGCATCGTGCGGCCCTGGACCAGCTTCCGGATGGTATTGCACCGAGAACGCCCTGATCTCGGGATAGACGAGCCCCTCGACGACACCATCGTTGAGATTGGTGTGGGAGACCACGGCTTTGGTAGTCATCGATGCTATCGAGTCGGCGTCGAGCGCATAGTTGTGGTTCTGAGACGTGATCTCGACCTTGTGCGTAGAGAGATCCGAGACCGGATGATTCGCGCCATGGTGCCCGAACCGAAGCTTGATGGTGCGTCCGCCAAGCGCAAGTCCGAGGAGCTGATGTCCTAGACAGATACCGAAAATCGGCACACGACCCACTAGGTCACGAATGGTCGAAATGGGTCCATGAAGGGGCGCGGGATCCCCCGGACCATTGGAGAGGAAGACCGCGTCAGCCGAGAGCGAGAGAATTTCCTCTGCGCTCACCGATGCGGGAACCCTGACCACCTCGAAACGCTCTCCAAGAAGTCGGATCATCGAGGTCTTCATCCCGAAATCGACCGCAACCACTCGAGGAGCACCCGGTCTCGAGTAATACGTGGTCTCTGAAGGCGTCACGCTTGACACAAGATCGATGCCTTCCGTCGATGGGACCTTCGCCGCATGCTCGGCCAACAACTCGAGCGGACCTGCTCCGAGGACCCCGGGAAGCGCACCATTGGTACGGAGATACCGGGTCAACCTCCGTGTGTCGACGTCCACCATCAAAGGTATCGACTGACGGAACAGTCGTTCATGGAGCGGCTCCTCAGCGCGCCAGTTCGAGGGCTGCGACGTGTACTCTCGCGCGATCACCGCCCTCGCAAAGATGAGGTCCGCCTCGTCATCGGTGCGATTGGCACCGTAGTTACCGAGATGGGGGTAGGTGAAGACGATCATCTGCCCGGCGTAGGAGGGATCGGTGATCACCTCCTGATATCCCGTGAGCGCGGTATTGAAGACCACCTCACCTGTCACCTCTTCTACTCGAGCGCCCTTTCGGGTCAAGATCGTGCCCGAGAACGCCGTTCCATCCGCGAGGCAGAGCCAACCGCGATGACGCGACAGGTCCGAATACGCACTCACCGCATACCTCCATCTCTCATAAGTTCGCCATCCACGACAAGGGGTACACCGCCGACGACGACGTGCCTCACGGACCCCCGAAGTGTCTCTCCTACATAGGGAGCGTTCACCGAAGCTGATGCGATCTGGTCGGCTCTGAGCGTCACCAACTGGTCGGGAAGAAACACACTGAGGTCTCCCGTTACGCCAACCTCCAGGCGGTACGGAAGTCCGAGAAGTCGTCGAGGCTCGGTCGAGAGCGCACGAAGACTCCGCACCACCGCGCCCGAGGAATCAGTATGATCCCAGGTCGACGACAGTGTGGCACTCCAAGCGCTTTGAAGGCCAATGAGCCCGAAGGGCGCGTCTCGATAGGAGGCCTCCTTCGTCCAAGGCGGATGCGGCGCATGATCGGTCGCCACGATCTGGATCTCACCTTTCAGAAACGCCTCTCGAAGGGCATCTCTGGTGCTCGTTGAACGGATCGGAGGATTGACCTTCAAGTTCGCATCGAATCGATAAAGGAACTCGTCGTCGAAGTAGAGATGGTGAGGCGTGACCTCAGCGGTGACCGACAGCCCATCGCGCACCGCGCGATTGATGAGCGCTACCGAGGCGAGCGAGGACACGTGCATGAGGTGATATCTCCCTCCGACCGACCGAACGATCTCGAGGTCCCTTGCCACCATTGCCGACTCCGCGAGTTCAGGCATCCCCGGGACCCCAGTTCGATCTGAGAACTCACCCTCATTGATCACCCCATCCCGCGCCAGTGAACGATCCTGTGCGTGTTGAGCGACCACGAAGCCATACTGTCGGGACGCACGAAGCGCTCCCTCGAGAAGGAGTCCGTCTTCTACCGGGCTCCCGTCGTCGGAGAACCACCGTACGCCTGCTCGAGTAAGCGCGTTGAAATCGACGAGTCGCTCACCTGCTCGTTCCAATGTCACCGACGCTCCGACTTCGAAGGTGATCGCAGACCTCGCATACAACTCCCTAATGGCGTGAACGCGATCCACCCGATCGATCACCGGAGTGGTATTGGCCATCGAGACCAGCACGGAATAGCCACCAAGGAGCGCGGACCAGGTCACGCCCTCCAGGGTCTCCGCCTCTCCATCACCGGGTAGCCGTGTGTGGGTGTGCAGGTCGCATAGCGACAGAGACACCACGCCGTCGGAGGCATCAAGCACCGTCTCTCCCGGTCCGGACGAAAGACTCTCCGCAATCTCCACGACTCGATCATCGCTGAGTCTCACATCCGCATTGATCAACCGCTCGCCGTCGAAGATCCGCCCACCTCGTATGAGAACACGTTGGTTCACCATGTCACCTCCGACATACGGACGGCACGTTCGATCACTGCCATTCGGCCATATATCCCCCACGTCACCTGCGCATTGGCAAGCATCGCCGGTGAATCCGCGACAAATGAGTCCACCTCGGTACCCACGTTCATTGGGCCAGGGTGCATCACGATCGCCGAAGGCTTGAGTCTCCGCAACCGAGACCGATCAAGCTGAAATGCCGATACGTACCGACCTCGATCGAACTGCTCTTGAGGTAGTAACCGCTCGAACTGCACTCGCAACAGATACACCACGTCGAGACCACCAAGCTCAGCATCGAGGCTGTTTGTACGACGAACCGAGCTGAATCCAAATCGTGGGAGCAAGCTCTCAGGACCGATCCATACCACTTCAGCGCCGAGACGCTCGAGAATTGCGGTCGTTGACCGAGCAACTCGTGAATGGG
>JBMFXL010000197.1:0-3921 GCA_049964275.1 Acidimicrobiales bacterium
GAGCTTCCAGATCGGTGCGTACGACTCGACCAACGACGTCGTCACGGTCTCGATCAGCGCTCTCACCACTGGTGCACTTGGAGTTGCCACCGGCTCCGTCTCGATCGGCACTTCGAATGCCGGCGCGACCGCGGCGATGTCCGCAGTGCAGGCGGCGATCACCACGCTGGCAAGCGCTGAGGCATCCATCGGTGCTGCGCAGAACCAGATCCAAGCGGTCATCTCGAATGACACCGTTGGACAGCAGAACGTCCAGAGCGCGTACTCGACCCTCGTGGACACGAACGTTGCTCAGGCGATGACGCAGTTCTCGTCTCAGCAGGTGCTCATGCAGGCTGGTGTGGCCATGCTTTCTCAAGCACAGTCACTCCCGCAGATGCTGCTCAAGCTGATCCCGTAGGTTCAAGCTCATGCGTCGGGGATCGGTGCCATGCACTGATCCCCGATTACGTGTTCGGTTACTGGAGGATCGTGTGCGATCTTCTTTCGAAGGAGGCATCTTATGACCAGTGTGGGTTCGACCTCATCAAGTTCGTCATCCCCGAGCTCTGCGCTCGGTTCGCAGTCGCTCTTCAACAACCTTGTGGTCAACACCTCTGGGACGGGTCCTGCGGTCACCTTGAACGGCGTGATCTCAGGGATCAACACCCAGCAAGTAATCGCCGCCATGATGCAGGCGTACGAAATTCCCCAGACGGATCTCTCCAATCAGTATGCGGCATTGCAGTCGAAGATGAACGACTACCAACAGATCTCATCCGACCTTACGCAGCTCCAGAGCTCCGCAGATCAACTCAATCAGACTCAGTTTTGGGACCAGACCCAGGCTTCCTCGAACAACTCGTCCGTCGCGACCGCGACTTCTACCGCAGGTGCGCAGACAGGCACCGTAAGTTTCAATGTGTTGCAGCTTGCACAGGCGCAGACCCTTGCCTCCAATAACACCGTCTCGTCGACGTCAGCAGTCGTCAACACGTCCCCGTTTCTGCTTTCAGGGGATGCGGCTTCGGTCGGTGTGAGTTCTCTTGCGGGGAGCGGTCTCACGCTTGGCACTCACTCCTTCGATGTCACCTCGTCACTGACCGGTGGTACTGCGACGGGCTCGAGCTCATTGGCTTCGTCCATCACCATCACCTCAGGCGTCAACGACCAGATCACCGCGAACGTCAATGGCACGGCGCAGACCTTCACCATCGCCGCAGGCACTTATACCCAATCTCAGCTTGCCGCAGCGATCTCTTCAGCTTCGTCTTCCTCGGGCTCGCCTCTTCTCCAGGCCGAGGTCACTCCCCAGGGAACGCTCAAGCTGGGAACCACACTTCTTGGCTCGAGTTCGTCGTTGCAGATCACTGGTGGGGATGCGCTTAGTTCGCTCGGGCTCACCACTCAAGCAACGGCGTCGGTCGGCTCAGCAGGGTCGGTGACCCTCGATGGTACGGCGACCGCAATAAACAACGTGAATGCAGGCTCGACCACTACCCTGAGCTCGGGTTCAGGAGGATCGGTCACGCTCGGGGTCGGGAGCTTCGGACTGACGCAGGGCACGTTCTCGGCAAGTGAGGTCTCTCCGGGCGGCGGAACCCTCTCCGACGTGGTGTCCGCGATCAATTCTGCTGGTGCCGGGGTTACGGCGTCCGCGGTGCAGATCTCCTCTGGGAACTACATCATGCAGCTCTCCTCGAACACCACGGGAAGCGCCGGACAGATCGTGATGGAGTCGTCCGGATTCAACTCGAGTCTTGGCGGATTCAAGACCGTCACTGCTGCCCAGGATGCTCAGATTCAGGTGGGAGGAAGCGGGGGCTACGTGCTCGACTCCTCGTCGAATGCGGTCACGGGTCTGATGCAAGGAACTACCATCAATCTCTTGGCCGCCCAGGCTCCTGGCTCGGGTCCGGTCAACATCACGGTCGGAAACAATGGGGCAGCCATGGCGCAGTCCGTGCAGACCCTCGTGAACGATGCCAATACTGCACTTTCGGATATCAACAAATACGCCGGTTACAACGCGGCAACCTCCACTGGAGGCCCGCTGATGGGCGACTCCAACGTTAATGCACTTACGAATCAGATCCTCGGTGCGATCTCATCGATCACGGGAAGCGGATCGCTCGTAGGAGCGGGAAGTGTCGGAATCTCCTTGACCAAAACGGGTACGATCACCTTCGACCAGAACACGTTCTTGGCGGCCTACCAGGCGAATCCGACTGGTGTCGCCCAGATGTTCTCCCAGGGCGGTAACTTCTCGCCCTCGGCAACTCAGTACTCTGGCACCGTTGGACTCGTTTACGCGCAGGATACCAACCCTGCGGGAAGCTATGCGGTGACCGTTTCGCAGAGTGCGACACAGGCGACCGACACTGGATCGGTATCGTCAACTGGTACGCTCACTGCTGCTGAGAACCTCAGTTTCACGCAAGGGTCCGCCACCGCAAGCTACGCAGCGACGGCTGGTGAGAGCCTTACCTCAGTTGCATCCGGATTGAACGCCCAGTTCCAATCCCAAGGACTCTCCTTGTATGCCTCGGTGCAGACGGTCAGTGGGGGATCACAGCTCGTAGTGAATTCCGTAGGGTACGGCTCCTCACAGACCTTCACCGCGACCTCGTCGGCGACTGGGGCGGGACAGACCGGTCTTGGTGGAGCATCTGGATCTGCCACCTTTACGGGGCAGGACGTGCAAGGAACCATCGATGGAGTTACTGCAACTGGCTCAGGACAGACCTTGAGTGTTCCATTTACCTCCAATACGCTCCCTGGCTTCGCGCTCAGCGTGACGACTCCTGGAATTACGACATCGACGAATCTCGGAACCTTCACCTATCAGCCAGGTATCGCTGGAGGGCTGGCGAACGCCGCGGCCATAGGGTCGGATCCCATCGTGGGTTCGATGACCCAGACGATCAGCTCGCTGCAGTCACAGATGACGACCGTCCAACAGCAATACAACAGCTACACACCAATGATTACCGCGGAGCAGCAGATGCTCACGCAGGAGTTCACGAAGATGGAGTCCTCTCTGTCGACGATCAATAACCAAAGTCAATGGCTGGCTGGACAGATCGCACAGCTTCCCTGATCGAAAGTGAGTTCGAGTGCATACCAAGGCACGTAATCGGTATAGCGAGAATGCGATCAATCTCGTCTCTCGAGAAAAGCAGTTTCTCATGCTCTACGACCGACTCGTCGTGGATCTCGATTCAGCGCGGAGCGCATTCGAAGAGCAACGCCTCTACGACATCCATGTCACGCTTCGTCACGCCCAAGACATCGTCCATCTCTTGATGACCTCGTTGCGAGAGGACATCTGGGATGGAGCGACACAACTCAAAGAGGTCTATGGCTACGCACTTGCTCAGTTAGTGAAGGCGAACCTCGAGAAGAGTCAGGCTCATTTCGAAAACGCCGAGTCGGTGCTCCGATCCCTGCACGTGACCTGGCGAGAGGCCGCGCGGCAGCTGGGACATCTCGGGGAGACCGCTGATGGAGTGGCGTGAGATACTCGATCAGTATGAAGCACACCTGGATAAGGTGGCGCTTGCAATCGAGGGCAGAGGTCCCTGGCCAGGAGATTTCGTACAGTCCCAACCATCCGCACTCATGCCAAGAGTATTCGAACAGCGTGCGAAGGCGCTCGTTCTTCGCTCTGGTGAACTTGCGACCAAGATCAAGGAGCGCATGGCGGTCTGCGAGTCGGTCTTGGCGCAGTCCCGAGCACGTGATCCAGAAGGAAGAGTCGTCCTGGTCGACGTCAAGGCCTAGGAGTCTGCTAAGCAAGACCCTCAACCGCATCTCACGCCCAGGGAGCGGCTGTGGCTAAGGGGCTGGACGGCTCGGCCCTCGCTGTCTTGGGTGATTTTGAGGCTGGTGTCCAGCGACTTCGGCCTTCTCCACCTCCTTGGGAGGCGCTTGCGGCTGGGC
>JBMFXL010000198.1:0-3814 GCA_049964275.1 Acidimicrobiales bacterium
CTCCTTTCGAGACGTTTCATCAGCTTAGTAGTGCAATCCATCAAGGACAATGGGACGCGCCGCGACCGAACTAGCCCAAATCGAACGTGTACTGTAAGAAGATGCAGAAGTTCGTCGAAGCCATTCTCGGTGGTGCCTCACCTGAAGAACTCGAGGCGATCCCACTCCCAGAGTCGTATCGTGCGGCGTACGTCCGAAAGGACGAAGTGACCATGTTCGAAGGAGTGCGCTCATCCGAGAAGGATCCTCGCGAGTCGCTCCACGTCGGCGAGGTCCGAGTTCCAGAGATGGCGCCAGACGAGGTGCTTGTCGCGGTCATGGCTTCGTCAATCAACTACAACACGGTATGGAGTTCGATCTTCGAGCCGGTCTCCACGTTTGGATTCCTCGAGCGACTTGGGCGTACCTCCTCCTGGGCAAAGAGGCATGACCTCCCCTATCACGTGCTCGGATCAGACGGTGCTGGTGTCATCATCCGGGTTGGCTCTGCCGTGCGCAACTGGAAGGTCGGTGATTCGGTCGTTATTCACTGCAACTATGTCGATGATCAGGATCCAACCGGTCACGACGACTCAATGCTCAGCTTTGATCAGCGAATTTGGGGATTCGAGTCGAACTTCGGAGGTCTCGCTGACCTGACGCTGGTCAAGGCGAACCAGCTCATGCCCAAACCCTCCCATCTCACATGGGAGGAAGCGGCCTGCAACGCGCTCTGCAACTCGACCTCCTACCGCATGCTGATCTCACGGAACGGAGCGGACATGCGGCAGGGTCAGTCAGTGCTCATTTGGGGCGCGACTGGGGGTATCGGTGGCTACGCGGTGCAATACGTCCTCAACGGGGGCGGCATTCCAATTGGAGTCGTCTCCTCACACGACAAAGTCGAACTCCTCAACGAACTCGGTTGCGAGGCGGTCATCGATCGCCGGGAGAAGAACTATCAGTTTTGGAAGGACGAACATACTCAGGATGAGTCCGAATGGAGACGATTCGGGAAGGACATCCGTAGCCTCATCGGCGACGATCCCGATATCGTCTTCGAGCATCCCGGACGGCAAACCTTCGGCGCTTCGGTGTTCGTTGCTAAGCGGGGCGGTCTCATTATGACCTGTGCTGCTACCTCCGGATACATGATCGAGTACGACAATCGCCACCTCTGGATGAAGCTGAAGACCATCAAGTCATCGCATTTTGCCAACTATCGGGAGGCTTGGGAGGCGAACCGACTCATCGGCCTCGGAAAGATCCAACCCATTCTCTCAGTCACATACCCGCTCGAAGAGATCGGGGAGGCAACGAGAGTCGTACATCGCAATCTCCACGAAGGCAAGGTAGGAATTCGGTGTCTTTCGCCAAGCGACGGACTTGGTATCGAAGATCCTGAACGACGCGCCGCAATAGGCGAAGACAAGATCACCGTATTCGCACGTCATGCAAAGCGCACTGCGCTCGCGAACAAGTGAAGAGACGAGCGATGATGGATCCGAAGGAGATTGACCACGTCGGCATTGCCGTCGATGACCTAGAAGCGGCGATTGCGTACTACCAGAACACGGTAGGGGCAAAGCTGGTTCACCGAGAGGTGATCGTAAGCGACAAGGTCGAAGAGGCAATGATGCAGGTCGCAGAGAGCTTCCTTCAACTCCTCTGTCCTACTGAACCAGATTCGCCCGTGGGAAGGTTCCTGGCAAAGCATGGACCAGGACTCCACCACCTTGCGCTCCGGGTCGACGACTGTGCCGAAGCGCTCAACGCCTTCAAGACTGGGGGCCACCGCTTGATCGATGAGACTCCGCGCCCCGGATCGCGAGGCACGACTGTGGCGTTCGTGCATCCCACCGCAAGTTTTGGAACGCTCATCGAGCTCGTGGAGGAACGACCCTCCACTTAGCTAATCGTTCTCCGGCCTTCGAGGGCTTTCCCAAGGGTTCGCTCGTCCGCAAATTCAAGATCCCCACCGACTGGGAGACCACTCGCGATCCGACTCACCGTTATTCCGCTCGGAGCGATCAGCCGAGCAAGGTAGAGTGCCGTGGTCTCTCCCTCGAGATTGGGGTTCATGCACAGAATGACCTCCTGCACCGAGGAGCTCGCGAGTCGTTCAAGGAGTTCTCGCACCTTCAGCTGCGATGGTCCGATCCCCTCGATCGGAGACAGCGCACCTTGGAGCACGTGGTAAAGACCGCGAAACTCATGAGTTCGTTCAAGTGCGACGACGTCTCGAGGTTCTTCGACAACGCAGATCATGCTCTGATCACGCGCCGGATCAGCACAGATCGGACAGAGAGGAGCATCCGAGAGATTGAAGCAGCGTTCGCACCATTGCGCTGCGTCCTTCGCCTTGACGATCGAATCCGCCAGTTTGGTCGCCTCGGCTCGCTCCGCCTTGAGGAGGTAGAACGCAATACGTTGGGCAGACTTTGGACCAATGCCTGGGAGCTTGGCAAACTCATCGATCAACAGCTGAAAGGTCTTTGTGTACATGTGAACCTGGCTATTCGATCGGTTTCGCCCCGGGGAACACCCTCGTCACTGCCGCAGCAATCGGACTCGCATCGACGGTTTCTTCGCTCTGCATGAAGTCTTCGATGAGTTCTTCAGCCGACGCATCTTCGCCGCTCGCTTTCTCTGTAGGCACGGGTTTCTGCGAGTCATTGGCCCCCACGACGAGTTGAAGACGCACCTTTGGAACGCCAAAGTGACGAGCGATCGCATCTTCGATCTCTGGGGTCAGCGGGGTGGCACGCTCGATATAAAAGCTCGAATCAAAGGCGACCACCACTCGGTCACCGTCGACCTCGAGAAACCTCGCCGACTGAAACAGTGAACGTGCCATAGGCTTGACCTTGTCACGGATCACGTTGGCCCAATCGGCGACAAGGCGTTCCCTGGAAGGAATACCTCCAGATCCTTCGGTCGATGAAGGCAGTGAAGGGGAATCGGATTGTGTGGGTCGCGGCCCTGACGCCCCGCCTGCCTCCTCTCCGGGGGTCGGAGACGAATCCTCGAACTTTGGCTCATTGTCCGGGGAAGGGAGAGGTGTTGAAGCCTGCTGGATGAGGGGCGCTGGAGTGTCGATGGTCGCTTCACTCGGTGACCGCTCCGTCTGGCTGCGCATCATGCCACGACGCATCTCTGCAAGACGGCCAGCCTCACGCGTGGCAGGTGCCGGCGATGGACCACCGCCGGCAGGGACGCGCCCGCGCATCAACTCGGAGAGGTCGTGACGTACTGCCTTCAACTCCTCCTCAAGGAGGCGAATCCGGTCTTCGAACACCGCAACGTGTGCCCCTTGTCCCTCTTGGCGGCTGGAACGTGAACTCCCAATGTCACCAGATACACCCACCAAAATCGCCTCAAGGACGACGACCGGATCGATACCATCTCGAAGTTCGAGCGAAGATCTCCCGACGACCTCCATGACTCTCGAGAGCTGCGCTACTCCAACCTCAACACCGTTGTCTGACAATCGTCTGAGCAGTGGCGGCATCACTGGATTTCCGTGAGATGAGACCACATGCACGAACGCGTCTCGAACATGACTAAGCATGTCAGACGCAATTTGTTGAGGATCGTTGCCCTCGGCAGTCATCCGCTCGACACACGCAACAACCGTCCCAGCATCGCCACCAAGCACGGCGATCGCAAGATCAAGCACGTCATCGAGTTCTTCACTCGGAATACCGCCAAGTGCTGCCACCTGATCAAGGTACGACAGCGTGTCACGAGCTGATCCACCACCGCGACGTTGCGCCCACGCCATGTCATCTTGCCCTATGGCGAGTTCGGCTTTCATCGATACTTCAGCGATCAA
>JBMFXL010000199.1:0-3796 GCA_049964275.1 Acidimicrobiales bacterium
GTTGAGCTCAGCATTCCAGAACCAGGTGCTCGCCAACGCGACTGCGCAGAACTCCTACGCGAACTCGCTCTCTCAGGTCGTCACGTCAGCGCAGTCATTCCTGAACGAGCCATCCTCGAACGGGATTTCCGAGCAACTCGCGAACTTTTGGTCAGCCTTTGATACCGTGGCGAATACTCCTAATCAACTTGCGCCCCGGCAGCAGCTTGTCGCGGATGCGCAACAGCTCTCGACGACTTTCAATCAGCTGTCCTCGTCCTTCAACCAGCTCTATACCTCCACGGTGAACTCCATCTCGTCGGATGTGACGACGGCGAACACGCAACTCCAACAGATCGCTCAGTTGAATCAGCAAATACAGCAGGCCGGACCGTCATCGTCGAACACCTTGATCGATCAGAGGAATCAGATCCTGAATTCCCTGCAAGGTAGTTTGGGTGTCACCACACAGTCGCAGTCCGACGGCACGATCAACGTACTCCTTGGTGGAATAACCTTGGTGCAGGGCAACATCTCTACCTCGCTTTCCGTCCAGGCTCCATCCGCACCACCTATGCCTGCGGCGAACCAAGTAAGTCTCATCGCAGCTTCGAGTGGTACTGCCGCTCCGGTGAGCTCAGGGTCGATTGGCGGGCTGTTGACGGCGGTGAACCAGACGCTTCCGAACTACTCGACGCAGTTCGACAACGTTGCGTCGAGTTTCGCCACGACGGTTAATACGCAATTGACTGCCGGCAATTCCTATCCAGGTAATGGAACGACTCCCCAGGCCGGAACACCGATGTTCGTGTTCGGCGGGAGCGGGAGCCCGACGGCACTTAACCTCTCGGTTTCCTCCGCCATGATCGCCGATCCGTTCACGATCGCTGCCGCTGGGAATCCACCGGGTGGAAACAATGACGGCTCCAACGCCCAAAAGGCCGGGGAGCTGGGAAGTCTGACCAACGGACCGGATGCACTATGGCGTTCGACGGTCGGCTCATTCGGTCTCGACGTTGCTAATGTGCAGAACTTGGTGTCATCGACGAATGCAAGTTATCAAAGTGCGTATCAAGCACAACAGGTCACTTCGGGTGTCTCTACCAACCAGGAGCTCGTGAATCTCCTGAACTACCAGCAGGGTTACCAGGCGGCGGCGAAGGTGATCTCGACCATCTCGTCGACGGTACAGACACTTCTCCAGGCGGTATGACGATGAACACTTCTCCTCTTACGCAGTCGACGATCACCTCGATGATCGCAAGTGAGCTCAATGCGAATCAGAACTCATTGCAACAGCTGCAAGTACAGTTGTCCACGGGACAAAACATCAGCCAGCCTTCTGACAATCCTGCCGGTATCGAACAATTGATGGGCGTGTCCTCGACACAGACGCGATTCCAGCAGTACCAGACGAACGCACAAACCGGTCTGATCGTCGCACAATTGGGGAACCAAACACTCAACAACGCGATCAGCGTGCTACAGAGTGCGCGGAGCACCATTCTTGCAGCGGGTGGCCCCGGGATCACAGCCCAGTCAGCGCAGGGTCTCATCCAAAATCTTCAAGGGGACTACAACTCTCTGCTTGGACTGGCGAATACCGCATACCTTGGGAACGCCATCTTTGCGGGGACGACCGGCTCCAGCACCGCCTACGACGGGTCTGGCAATTATCTAGGGAACTCCCAGTCCCCGGCGACCACGGTCTCCCCAGGGTTCTCTGCATCGACGGTGGTGACCTCTCCCTTTGGCACCACTGGCTCGTCGACCAACATGTTCACGGCGATCCAACAGGCCATCAACGACCTGCAGTCGGGGAACTACGGTGCGGTGTACTCGACGGATCTTGGGAACTTCGATACCGCGATGTCTCAGGTCACATCGGCCGCGGCAACACAGGGTGAGTACGTCCAGCAGCTCACCTACATGCAGAACCAGTCCACCCAGGCACTCCAAGACGTTCAAGCGCAGTACGGCGCGATTCAGAACGTGAACATGGCCCAGGTGACCACCGAGTACAGCCAGCAGCTGTCGAACTATCAGATCGCTCTTAACGTTGCGTCGAAATCAATCGAGCCGACGCTCGCTCAGTTCATATAGGAGGACTACTCGTGAGTGAAGCATTGACCACCACCCAGGACGACGAGATGTCCGTACAAGAGGAACTGCCGAAGGTTGTTCGGATCCAGGAGATCGTATTCTCCTTTCCTGCGGGCGTCCCCGGCTACCCAGGGGCGACCTCGTTCCAGCTCTTTCCACTTGGACCTGAGTTCGGCCCCTACTACGGGTTCCGGTGCGTGAACGACGATCAGCCCGTGTTCATCGTCGTTCAGCCATCGGCGGTCCTCTCGGACTACATCGTCGAGGTCGACGATCTTCATCAGGATCTCTTGGGCCTCGAGAACGCCGAGGATGCGCTGGTGCTGCTTGTCGTCACGCTCAACGGGCCAGGTCGCTTGCCGACTGCAAATCTTGCGGCACCGTTGATCATCAATCTCAACAACAACACAGGCTTTCAGGTGCTCCAGATCGAGTCGACGTTTGAGATGCGTCACAAGCTGGGCATTCCCTTCCACGACCCGAATCGTTCAAGGGAGAACTAACGAGCTACTGGTCGTCCTTCTTCGGAGGTTCGATCAACGCATCGATTCCAGAAGCAGCAGCTTCGCGGTTGGAGCGCTCGAGAGCGTCGAAGACCTCTTGACGATGGACATCGACCTCTCGAGGCGCCTCGATCCCTATGCGGACCTGATCCCTATGTACGTCGAGGATCGTGACGATGATGTCTTTCCCGATGACGATGGACTGGTTCGCTCTTCTTGTCAGGACTAACAACGCGCCTCCTTGCGCCCATCACGGTACGCCGTTGGTCGAACTCCTGCGTTAACCTTAGTGCAGGGCTCTCGTAGTCGCATTGCGAAGTGATGGTCTTCCCAAAGAACCCGTCCGGGCACTTGACGGAATCCTTGCGAGCAGGAAGACTTCTCAATTCTTGACGTAGTTTCCGGTCAAGATTCACCGCTGGCTGCCGAAGATTTCAGAGAACATTGGCACTTTGCCACTCCGATCAAAGGACAGGCCCATGACGCCCATCGATGATCACCCTTCGGGTGAGCTTCCAGAAGAGGTCGTAGAGTTCCTGGTTGAGTCCAACGAGAACCTCGACCGCCTCGATCAAGACCTCCTCGCCCTTGAATCCAATCCGACGGACAAAGAGCGACTCTCTTCGATCTTTCGCACGATTCATACCATCAAGGGGACCTGTGGATTCCTCGGGTTTGAGAAGCTCGAGTCCGTTACCCATGTCGGGGAGAACCTACTCTCCAAGCTTCGTGACGGAGCTTTCGTGCTCAATCCCGCGTTGACCGATGCCTTGCTCGCGATGGTCGATGCCGTGCGGGAAATGCTCGCGAGCATCGAAGCAACGGCGAACGATGGCAACGGCGACTACTCGGTGCTCGTCGCCACTTTGTCGGAGCTCTCGGTCAATGGTGGACAGGCTCCGAAGGTCGTGAGTGAAGCGTCAGCTCCTGCAATCGAAGTCACCAATGTCGCTCCGAATGCCCAGGTGTTCTTGAGGACAGAGAGATCCTCTTCCGAGGTTATTGACACCGAGGTCGTCGAAGGAGTCGATACTGCGCCGAGTGCTGTCGAGGCAACGCCGGCACCGGAGGCTCCGATAGCGGCTCCTGAAGCGGCGTCGAAGGTCGCTGATGCTCCCGATACTCCGGTTACTGGAGAGGCGAAGAGTGGCGTGTCGGACAGTTCCATCCGAGTGGATGTTTCACTCTTGGACCGCCTGATGGACCTCGTT
>JBMFXL010000200.1:0-3789 GCA_049964275.1 Acidimicrobiales bacterium
CCAGTGAGTCCCTCCACGCCCCTCGATGCTGCGGTGGCGGCGAAGGCGCCCGCGATCGCGACGCCAAGCGTCTGGCCCACCTGTCGATTGGTCGACGCGATGGCGGCGGCCACCCCGGCCTGTGCACGGGGCATGCCCGAGACCGCGACGTTGGTGATCGGGGCATTGACGAGTCCGAATCCGATCCCAAAGATCGCGTAGGAGACGAAGAGCCACGTAAAGCTCGTCGCTGGTCCGACCTGCACCAGCCCGAGACCTCCGAGTGTGAGACAGATACCACCAGCAATGAGTGGGATTCGCGTGCCCCGAAGCGCCACCAATCGACCAGCGATCGGCGGCATGATCCCAGTCATGATCGCCATGGGGAGCGTATCGATTCCCGCGTGGAGTGCGCTCAGGTGACGCACGTCTTGGAGATAGACCGTATTGGTGAACAAGAAGCCACCAATGCCGCCGAAGGCCGCCATGGCAATGATGTTCGCACCCGTAAACGGTGCACTTCGGAAGTACCGGAGATCGATGAGAGGCTCTTTGCAACGCCGTTCATATCGTACGAAGAGAACGAACCCGAGGAGTGCGCCCATACCGGTCGCAAGGATCACACCCGAGCCCCAGCCGATTCGGGGACCTTCGATGATGGTGAAGGTCAGGAGCCCGAGCGAACCACCCGCGACGAGTTGACCAAGTGGATCAAAACCACGCACATGATTCGCCCGAGACTCGGGGATCATCCTGCCTGCCAAGACCATGGCCGCGAGACCCACGGGGACATTGATCCAGAAAATCGACTGCCAACCCGCACTCGAGACCAGCGCGCCGCCGACGATCGGTCCTGCAGCAAGGCCGATGCCGATCACGGCTCCCCACACTCCAATCGCCTGCACCCGCTCCTTGGGATCGGTGAACACGTTGGTGATGATCGAGAGTGCAACGGGATTCAACATCGAACCACCTAGTCCCTGGAGCACTCGGAAGCCTGCAAGGAAGGGGATGCTTGGCGCAAGACTGCACAACAGCGAGCCCAGCGAGAACACGGTGAGACCGATCTGGAAGACTCGCCGTCGTCCGAATCGGTCGGCGATGGAGCCCGAGAAAATCAACATGGACGCAATCACCAAGGTGTAGGCGTCGACCACCCATGCGAGCCCGGAGAACGAGGTATGGAGATCTCTACCGATGGAAGGAAGCGCGACATTGACGATCGTATTGTCGAGAGACACGATCAGCAGGCTCGTGCAGCAGATCGCCAGGATGACAATGCGCTGCCTTCGGGTCAGTCCCTCCACGTCAACTCTTGCCATCCCTCGATCGGTTCACGGAGTGGAGCTTATCCCGCACTCGATTGCGAAGAAATGAGTTGTGACGAAAGACACACTAGGACACGCGCTATCCAGCGAACTCCGGTGTGCTCGGTACACTGATCGACGACCGGCCATATCGAGACATCAGTCCGCGAGATAAGGAAGGAGAGGTGCGCACGGCTCAATGGAGGACTTTCAACGCCATTCCCAACGCATACGAAGTATCGCGCTTCGAGTCGCCTTCACCCTCGTAATCGCCGCAATCGTCGTGGTCGTCATCGTCCTCAAACTTCGCCACGCGAACTCCACATCGGCCAATGGGTCCACCTCGATCACGATCACCCAGGTCGCACCGGCTGGAAACAAGCGTGGCGCACCTCCGGCAAGCTTCCGTTCGGTGGCCTTCGATCCCGTCAATGCAAACCTCTGGTGGATACTTGGAGTGGTTCCCTGTCATGGGGCGCAATGTGCCGAGTTCGCCGTGACCTATGACGGGGGCGCCTCCTATCAGGCCGTGCCTGCGCCGTCACTTCCCTTGACCACATCCGCGGAGGTTGGGGCGCTTCGTCAGAGCTTCGGCTTTGCTAATGCAACCGACGGTTACGCGGCGATTGGTGGGACGCTCTACCTCACCACCGATGGCGGGGCACATTGGATCGCCGCAGGAGTAAGCAGTACCGTCTACTCCCTCGCGCTCGGAACCAACCGCGCGTATGTCGCTACGACCTCGTCGGCGGGCACGATCGCGGAGTTATCAGCCCCAATTGGCACCACGACATGGAGCGCGCTCAGCAGGAGCGGCAACTATCTCGTCGCAGCAGGTCATGATCTCTGGATCGGCACGTTCGGGGGAAATGGCGCCATCGCCACGCTGGCGTACTCGGCGAACGACGGCACTACCTTCCAAAGCGTGTCGGTTCCCTCTGGAGTAAGCTGCCATATCCTGTCCGCAGGTGGACCGATCTGGACGACGTGTAATGAAGGCACCAATCTCACACTTGCCTATGCGTCCACGCCCACGGCCGCTCCAACAACGGTGACCGCTCCGGGTGCGCTATGTCCTGGCTCGTCGGAGCTCGTTCCGACCTCCACCTCCGATGCCCTTCTGAGCTGCGAGAATCCAGGCTCCCCGGTAGAGTCCACGAACGACGTGGGTGGCCACTGGCACCAAGTCTTGGCTCCATTGTCGAGCAACGGACACTGGCGACTACTCGGAAGCCCGACCGATCAACGTGTCGTCCTCGCCGGCTGGGAACCCTCCCAGGACTCGACCTCCCTCGCAGAGGTCTCGGCCTTCGTGTTCTCCGCAGATGGAGGATCAAGCTGGAGCCGAGTCGACGTGCCGACGTTCACTCCACTCCTTCTCTCTCCCTGACACGCTTCGACAAGGGCGACACCGGACCATCCGGCCCCGCCCCACGTGACGGCTAGGGCCGCTCGGCGAGATACGAACGTGCCGTAGGCTCGTTGATCACTTCGGCATACTTTGCCTGGAGGTCGTAGAGATTCGCCTCATGGACCCCGAGGTCCCGGTCGCCGACGGCATCTGAGACGACCAGCGGGATCAAGCCGTGCTGGAGTGCATCCATCGCCGTCGCGCGCACACAACCACTCGTCGAGACACCCACAATCACGAGCGTGTCGACCCCAAGGAACGTAAGGGTCGCCGACAACGACGTACCCGAGAATGCGCTCGCGTACTGTTTGGTGACGACGAGCTCGTGACCAAGGGGAGCCACCTCGTCCATGAACTCGTTGTAGTGATTCTCGCCAATGAGGAGTCGGAGCGCGGGAACCTTGGTGATGAAGTGACCCCCGTCGAGCCCATCTGGCCCGAAGACTACACGCGTATGGATGACCGGTACGGAATGATCGCGCGCGTCATCAAGGAGTCGCGACGCTGAGTGGACCGCGTCCGCCGAGGGAAGGCAAAACGGACTCCCCTCCTCAAAGTAGGAACGCATCATATCGATGACGATGAGCGCAGGGCGTTCGCCGGGCGTCAATTGCCCGGCGAAGCCTTGCGCGAAGGCCGACGATGGAGCCATAGGGTCCTATACCCGTGCGACGGGAGGCTTCGGGGCTGGCAGACCAGTCTCCTCCTCGCACTTCTCGAGGATCACCTCGAGGGATGGTCCCATGTCGAAGGTGGGTAGCGGCGTTGGACGACCAGATGCCATCTCACGTCGGAGCGCCTCGGTAGCAGCGGCGTCGACCGCACCAGATGCGTCACAGACCACGCCGTAACGACGTGCACCAGCTTGCGTGACAAGCCCACGACGTACTTCAAGTCCGACGAGCTCGGGATCCCTCGCGAGCGGATCTCCCCAGCCTCCTCCACCCCAGGTCACAAAGTGGAGTACGTCACCGGGATAGACCGGAACGTCGATGACCTTTGAAGGAATGATCTCGCGGGAACCGTCCACTCGATCGATCCACTTCGTGCCTCGTGCGCCCGGCTCCCCTCCGTTCACGCCCCAGGGGTAGG
>JBMFXL010000201.1:0-3787 GCA_049964275.1 Acidimicrobiales bacterium
CGATGGTCTCACCGATCTCCCTTATCGCGAGCGCGGAGCACTCGATGTGCCATCCTGGGCGCCCAGGTCCGAAACGGGAGTCCCAGCTCGGTTCGTCAGCAAGCGAGGGTTGCCAGAGAACGAAATCCAGTGGATGACGCTTCCGCGGATCATCAGGAAACCCGCCCCGCTCTGCAGCGAACTCACGCATCTCGAACTCGTCGTAATGACAGATGTGTCCGAGATTGTCAACGGATTCGACGTCGAAATAGACCACGCCCTCGCTCTGATACACGTGTCCTGCGACGTCCAAACGATCGATAAGCGACAGTATCTCTGGAATCGCCGAGGTCGCACGTGGCTCGGAGTGGCTTGGGATCAGACCGAGCGAGCCCATGTGACGATCGAACTTCGCCATTTCCGAGGCCGCCAGATCGAGGTAGTTGCACCCAATCTCTCGCGACTTACGCAAGATGTCATCGTCGACGTCGGTCACGTTTCGCACACACCGCGTACGGTGCCCCAGGTCTCGAAGGCGACGTTGCAGCACATCGAAGGTCAAATACACCGCCGCGTGGCCGATGTGTGCCGCGTCATAAGGCGTGATCCCACAGGTATAGAGGGTCACCTCCTCGCCAACCTCAAGTGGAACGATCTTCTGACTTGCGGTATCGAACACCTGAATCGTCACAGTGGTTGATCCTCAATTCCAGTAATTCGGATCGCACTTCGCGTGCGATAACGGATGTTGAGATTGACGAGCACGGCGGTCATTGCCTCGATAGCCCCGGCAGACGACAGCGTTCCCGCGTCGAACACTCGCGCACCTTCTATTCCTCGAAACAGTTCACCGACCGCGAGCTTTGCCTCGGCATGATCACCACAGATGAGAATGTCGGCTTCGAGCGCATGGGTGACCTCACCAAGTTCCTTCGCCGGCACATGATGCAGGGCACCCACGATGTACGACTGCGGTAGGGCCGCTTGGAGGGCCTGCGCTGCTGAGCCTCGAGCAACGTTGACCGGCTCGATCGACTTCCCCACCTTTACGAGCGCATTCGCCATGGAGATGACGACCTTGTGAGCCAGCAAGTCCGAGAGCTCCCTTGCGACCGCCGGCGCGGAGTCCCACGGCGTTGCCATGACCACCATCGCTGCGGAGGCTGCCTCTTCGTTCGTGGACGGCAGCAACCCCGCCGCACCAGACGCGCCCACCTCGACCGCCTCACGTGCACGCTCGATCGAGCGTGAACCCACCCGAACCGAGTGCCCGAGGCTCCCTAAGCGACGAGCCAACGCCATGCCGGCAGGTCCTGTACCTCCAACGATTCCGATCTCAGACACCGCACGACCAATCTCATTCGCAGTCGGAGGAACCCCTCCGCACGCACCACTATCGTGAGTGAAGTCTAAGAGACTGGAGAGCAAGTGGGCATTCTCGCTGGCAAACGCATACTGATCACCGGCGTCTTGAATACGTCATCAATCGCGTACGCAACCGCGGTCATTGCGAAGGAGGAGGGAGCTGAGATTGTCCTCTCGGGATTCGGCAGGGGCCTCTCAATCACGCAGCGAGTCGCCAAGAAACTTGGCGACGATGTCGAGGTCATCGAGCTCGACATCACCAACAATGACCACCTCGAAGCCGCGGCATCCCATCTCGAGAACAAGTGGGGGCGCCTTGACGGCGTCGTCCACTCCATCGGATTTGCACCGGCCGCGTGCTTGGAGGGTGACATCTTCAACGCCGAATGGCCCGATGTTGCGGTCGCAGTGGAAGTCTCCGCGTACTCACTCAAGAGCCTCACGAAGGCCATGATGCCACTCCTCAAGAATGCGCCGGAAGGTGGATCAGTCGTCGGTCTCGATTTCGATGCTCAGGTCGCGTGGCCCGGCTACAACTGGATGGGCGTCGCCAAAGCCGCACTCGAGTCGCTCACTCGTTACCTCGCACGCGACGCGGGTCGCGATCACGTCCGTGTCAACTTGGTCTCTGCTGGCCCAGTCAAAACCATTGCGGCGAAGTCGGTAGAGAGCTTCAGTACCTTCCAGGACCAATGGGGCGACCGAGCCCCCCTTGGGTGGGATCCTTCCGACGCGGTTCCGGTTGGACGAGCAGTCTGTGCGCTGCTCTCGGATTGGTTTCCGATGACCACTGGAGAGATCCTCCATGTCGATGGGGGTTACCACGCAATGGGCGCGTAGCACAACGCCCACCCAGGCCATTTTGCTAAGCTGACGCGAGACAGGATGTCACGCTTTCGTCCAAGGAGGGACACATGATGCGCTCGTCATCGATGACACGAGTACTCGTGGTCGGGATACTTACTTTCCTCGCCACGCAAATGGTGGCGCTAGGAAACGCGTATGCCTCTACCATCACCACGGGAGGTGGCGGAGGCACCATCATCGTTCACCTTGGGGGCGGAGGAACCGTCTCGACGACGAGCCCCGACGGACCTTCAGGGGGAACTTCTGGCGGGCAAACCACCATCTACGTCCCCTACCTCGTCACCCATGCCGGCACGTCGCTTGCCCACGGGTGTGTCGCTTTCCAAGCGGTGACCATGCCCATTGGAGAGTCAGCAACGCTCGAACTGGCCTACGCAACGTCGGAGTGGAACATTCTGCTCGCGCATTTTCCACGCTGTGTCCCGCTTCAGTCGTCCCCGAGCACCAACGCGCCAACGATTCGTCCCCCTCAAATCGCAACGACCATCTGGCAAGACACCTACATTCATCAACTCCCCACGCCCATTTCGGAGATCCCGCCCGGATTTGGAGTCATGGATGTCACCTCGTACGTGGTAACCGAGGATCCGAACACCATGCGATTCATCGACACGACGCCACTTGGAACGCTCACGATCGTTGCAACCAGCACGTATCAGGTCGATGACGCCGGCGGCAATCCCATCAGCGCAAGCGCGTCCACCGGCGCACCTTGGCCGGTCGGTGGACTCGAACTCCAGTGGCCCTCGCCCGGATCCTACGACATGACCGTCGTACAATCATGGAGCGCGCAGTGGTCCCTCGACGGAGAGACAGGCATCTTTCCACCCCTTGCGACCACTTCACCAATTACGAACTTCCCGGTCCGTTCCCTTACCGCAATCCGCGTCCTTCCAGGAACCACCTCGTAATCAACCGTTAACAAAAGTCCCTCTCTCAAATGCGCATTCATCGTCTGCATAGTTGATAGCTTGAGTGCAGCTTTTACACGCGTAGAGGGGTGAGGACACCATCGTGGAGAGGATCATGCGGAACGATATCCCGCGAATGCTCTACAACGACGACCCTTCGCTCCGTCGAGCGTGGCATCCCATCGCGCGTGTCGACGATATCAACGAGCAGCCAACCCGCCATACCCTGCTCGGTCAGGACTGGGTACTGTTCCGAACTGAGGCAGGCATCTCGGCATTCGAAGATCGCTGTCCGCACCGACTTGCGCCACTTTCACTTGGCACAGTCTGCGCCGGGACCATCAGTTGCGCGTATCACGGCTGGCAGTTCGATCTCGAGGGAGCCTGTACCAAGATCCCTGCACTCGGTCCAGACGCCAAGATCCCCCCGACTGCCGTACTCAGCCGACCCTTTGACATCGTCGAACACCTTGGCATGGTCTTTCTCGCACCCGAGAAGCCCCTCACTCCCCTCCCTCAGGTATCGGTCCACGGAGACAGCTCATTTCTCATCGGGGAAGTACCCGTCATCGAGGCGCGAGCATCCGCAGGATTCATGGCAGACAACTTCCTCGACATGGCGCACTTTCCCTTTTTGCACGCCAAGACCTTCGGGACCGACGAAG
>JBMFXL010000202.1:0-3784 GCA_049964275.1 Acidimicrobiales bacterium
TCCCAGCTTCGCTGCTCGAGTCGACCGGTCACGACGACGCGCGAACCCTTCTCAAGTGAGCCCGACGCGTTTTCCGCAAGCTCCCTCCAACAGACCACATCAAAGAAGGAGGTATTTTCCTCCCACTCCTGGGTCTGCTGATTCAGCCTCCGCCGATTCACCGCTACCGAGAACGTCGCAGTTGCAAGACCTGAGTTCGTAAATCGAAGCTCGGGCTCACGAACGACGTTTCCGACGATCGTTACAGAATTTCCATTAGACACGACAAACTTCTTCCCCGCCGAATGGCGAAAACCTAGTTTTCAGAAGCTGGGGTCGATCCGACCCGAGAGAGAATCTTGCTTGCCACATTCTCGGGCAGCCGGATCACCTTGTGTCGTAACACGTCGTCAGTGATCAAGAGCGTGCGCTCAAGCTCAGCGACCATTGCGGGCTCACCTTGAGCTTGAATGACCACGTAGTAGCCTTCCCACCGATCTGCGAGCTCGTAGGCGAAACGACGCCGTCCCCAGTGATCGACGGATACCGTCGAACCGCCCTGCGAGACAATAGTCTTGCCAATTCGATCAAGTTGATCTGAGATGGCATCCTCATCAAGACTCGAGTCCAAAATGACCACGAGTTCGTATAGTCGCACGAATTACCTCCTATGGACCTAGCGCACTAGGGCTCCGCACTCACGGAGCAGGAATACAAACCACTTACATTACCCTCTGCGAAGGCACATCTAGCCCTCTGCGGCGGAGGGATTTCGTTCTTCAATCTTCCGTAGAAGGAAGTTCCATCCACAATCCCGACAAACTTCTACGACGTAGAAGTCCACCGACTCCCTCGCCTGTCGAATCTGGTCGAGTTCTCCATTTGAGCCAACGGCGCGCCCCATCTTCGGCAGACCCTTCCCGAAGGCGAATGTCACATTGACAAGACTTGCCTCTCCGCAGATGGGACAGGGGCGTTGTTGGGCATCTCCAAAGCTCTCTGCGACACGAAAAAGCTCTGGCGAGGCATCACACACCTCCGCACGGGAGAGTTCTCCCTTGCGGAACTTATGAAGCTGCGTACCTCGAAGGAGACGGTGATCAATCTCCGACGCACCTTGACGGCGAGCTTCCACTGCGGAAGTGCGTGATCGATCCCAAAAGTCCACCTCTCCAAGTTACCGATTCTCGGAATACTCCAGATCGATGCTCAGTTACACCCATAAGGCAGGTAGTTATATCGATTCGATATAATGGAAGTACAAACTCAAGGAAAGGGGTAGCGGTGCGAGGAGGTGGAGCAAATCAATACATGGATGTCGCCATTCTTGGACTGCTGGTCGAGGACGCACAACATGGTTACGAACTCCACCGACGAATGCTTGCATCGTTCGGAATGCTCTTCGAGCCTTCTTGGGGTTCGCTCTATCCAACGTTGTCGCGTCTGGAGCGAAACGGTTACATCGAAAGCACTCATGCGAGTAGCAACCGAATCCGAACTCCTTCGACAGGGTCGCTCAGCGGGGAGATCGCAGCCTTCAGGGCGGCCAATGGACCTTCTGGAGCCCGTCGGCAGCGCAAGGTGTACGAGATCACGACGAGCGGACGTTCCTATCTTGTCGACTTGCTTGAACGCCTCGACGTCTCAGATGACCGGGCCTTCTGGGTCGGTCTTGCATTCTCTACCGTGATCGAGCCTCAACGCCGCGCGGCACTTGCTCATCGCCGGCGATACATCCTCGAAGATCGTCTTCGGGACCTAAAGGACATGCAGACCTACGGCAATGACGGCATGCGAACTCACGTTACCCATGGATTGATTGAGCGACTCTCAGGAGAGCTGGGTTGGCTCGATTCACTCCTCGAAGTATTGAGCCCTACCTCAGAAGGGGACGGCTCATCTCTCAATCTCAATCAAGCATAAGCAGCGAAAGGGAAGACAAGTGGACAAGATCAGAGTGGCGATCGCTGGAGTAGGCAACTGCGCAAGCTCGCTAATTCAAGGAGTCGAGTACTACAAGGATGCCGATCCAACCGAGCAGGTTCCGGGTCTCATGCATGTCGTCCTCGGTGGATACCACGTCAATGCCATTGAGTTCGTCGCCGCGTTCGACGTCGATGCGCAAAAGGTCGGCCAAGATCTCTCCAAGGCGATCTTTTCGTCCCGCAACAACACGATCCGCTTCTCCGCCGTTCCTGAACTCGGAGTCACCGTCGACCGAGGTCCGACCCTCGATGGTCTTGGGAAGTACTATCGCCAGGTTGTGGAAGAGTCCCCGGCGGAAGCAGTCGATGTCGCACAGGTCCTCCGGGACACCAAGGCAGACGTCCTCGTTTCGTATCTGCCCGTTGGCTCAGAGGAAGCTCAGAAGTTTTATGCACAGGCGGCGCTCGATGCCAAGGTGGCATTCGTAAACGCAATTCCCGTGTTCATCGCGTCCGACCCAGAGTGGGCAGCAAAATTCACCGAGCAGAATGTGCCGATCGTCGGTGACGATATCAAGAGCCAGGTCGGTGCCACCATCGTGCACCGAATGCTCGCGCGACTCTTCGAAGATCGAGGCCTTGTTCTCGACCGCACCTACCAGCTCAATGTGGGCGGCAACATGGACTTTATGAACATGCTCGAACGAGAGCGCCTGGAGTCGAAGAAGATCTCGAAGACGCAAGCGGTCACGAGTCAGATCGACAATGGGATCGAAGCGAACAATGTGCACATTGGACCGTCTGACCACGTGTCCTGGCTCGAGGATCGAAAGTGGGCATACATTCGACTCGAGGGTCGGAACTTCGGCGACGTACCTTTGAATGTCGAGCTCAAGCTTGAGGTCTGGGATTCACCCAACTCAGCAGGAGTCATCATCGACGCCCTTCGCTGTGCGAAGATCGCCCTTGACAAAGGTATAGGCGGTCCACTTCTCGGTCCTTCCGCGTACTTCATGAAGTCGCCTCCGGTGCAATACCGTGATCAAGAGGCCCAGGCTCTCGTCGAAGAGTTCCAGAACCTCTAAGCGCAGTCACTGAACCGGCGAGGTCTCCTCAGGCTTCGCCGGTTTGGCGCTGTGCCCACCAGTCGCCGAGACGTGCGAAGGCTGCCTCACGACCGATAAGTCCCTCTTCCATACGTATCTCAAGCAGGAAAGCCATTGCTTCTCCAACCTCACGAGAGGGCGTGAGGTGCAAGTATTCCATAACCTCTTCACCATTCAGCTCAGGTCGAATCGCATCGAGTCGCTCTCGTTCCTCCAACTCGCGCACACGAACTTCGAGTTCCTCCATCCGAGTCTTGAAAAGTTTGATCTTGTGCTCGTTTCTCGTCGTCGCATCACAAATAGTGAGCTCGTTTAAGAGCGCGAACAATGGCCCGGCGTCTCGTACATAACGGCGGACCGCGCTATCACTCCAGCCAGCGCCATAGGTATGAAATCGGAGATGGAGCTCTACCAGACGTACGACATCGTCGGTCAGATCGTTGCCGTATTTGAGCCGACGCATCACCTTCCTGGCCATACGCGCTCCCACGACATCATGGAAGTGAAATGAGACTCCATCATCCCCAACTTGACGAGTCGCAGGCTTTCCGATGTCATGAAGGAGCGCTGCAAGCCGCAGAGGAAGTATGGCGGAGGCCCTACGAACTACCTCAATGGTGTGCGCGAGGACATCCTTGTGTCGATGGATGGGGTCTTGCTCGAGCGCTAACGCCGACACCTCGGGAAGAATCTCGTTCATTAGCGTCGTATCGATCAAGAACCAAAGACCCTTGCTTGGATCTTCCAGGAGGAGCAATTTGCTGAGTTCCTCCT
>JBMFXL010000203.1:0-3759 GCA_049964275.1 Acidimicrobiales bacterium
GGTACTCCTCAAGCCTCTGGATGAAGGCTGAATCACCGTAGATGGTACCGTCGATCAATGGGCCCTGCTCTCTGCGCATGATGGCCTCAACATCCTCTCCGGTGACCGTCTTGTGGGTCTCAAGCGCGTGCGCGATCGCAAGCACACTCGCTCGATTGTCCTCGAGGAGTTTGACGGTCTCGCGATACAGCGACTCCAGTTTTGCTTCGATGCGATCGCCCATGTTCTTCGGACGTGCGGCATCCGCTCGTCCGTCACGACGGCCCTGAGCCGAGCCGCCTCCTACCCCCAATTGTTGGGTGACCTGCTGCGACGAGATCGTCGATCCCATTCCCCAGTTGGCCTCCATCAGGGATGCAACGGCAGTAGCACTCTCGAGATCCCCCGACACCCCGGAGGAATTATCCCCCGAGAAGAACATCCGCTCTCCCGCGAGCGAGGCGAGCGAGACCATGATGTCGGACTCATATTCGCTCCGCCAACGCGTGAACTGCTCCTCCGGAGGGATCGATGCGACCATGCCGAGATAGGTGCTGCTCTTCTCGATCGTCGCGATATCGATGGCCATGTGCTGCCGAACACGAGATGCCGCGACGGCATGGCATGCCTCATGGATCGCGACAGCATGTCGCTCACGTTCGATGTATTCGACGTCTTCGGACGGACCAAGCTCCTTGAGCTGTTTCGCCTTGATGATGTCCTTCCACTCCACCACTTCACGACCCTCTCGAATCGTGTTGATGAGCGCCTCATTGACCAGGTCCTTGATCGTTGCACCTGTGGCATACGGCGTCACAACCGCAAGCCGCTCGAGTTGCTCGTCGGTCAATGCATGAGCTACCTTGTCCAGATATCCCTTATAGGTGCGGATTCGACCTTCCTTGGAGGGATATCCCACTTTGTAGATTCGGTCGATACGCCCAGGTCGAAGTAGCGCAGGATCCAACGACTGAGGCATATTGGTAGCCATCATGATCAAGATGCGATACTTGGGCGGATCCTTCGGAGCGAGCCCAAGCGCACGCCGGACAACCCGATTGAAGAATCCGCGTGGCTTCTTGAGGCCCGAGAGCTCGGTGAGAAGGGCCTGCAACGTTCCGTCAAAGCTCCCCATTCCGCCGCCATTCGCACCGTTCATCCCCCCAGGGAACACGAAGCGACTACGTCTCGCAGTCCCCTCGGATTCATCGGTGGAGCGACTCATCATCAATTGCGTCACTTGACGTTGCGTCGCAGGACTGAGGTACTCGATACCCCGACACGAACTCTCGCTCCACGGCATCGGCATCCGACTCTCGGCAGAGGAGGCCATGGCTCCACGGCTACCGAGCGAATCCGCCTCATCGAAGAACACCACGACACCGCCGTAACGAACGGCAAGTTTACGAAGCTTGCGGAACAGACTCTTGACCTTCAAGATCCCAACACCGAAGAACATATTGGTGAAAGCCCCTGGGTCGACGAATACATAGGGGTTCTCCGTCTCACCCGCTACCGCCTCGGCGATGAGAGTCTTTCCGGTCCCAGGAGGACCCCAAAGGAGAATGCCGCCAGGAACATACCCTCCACGCTCTTCGATCAACTCGGGGTCCTTGAGATAAATGATGTTCTCTTTGACCAGGTCGAGTACTCGATCCTGACCCCATACGTCACTGAAGCGGGTCTTGACATCTCCGGGGAAGTAGACCTCGACGCCACCCTTGGACATGAACCAGAAGATTGCCACGAACTGCAGGACGACGACACCGATGAGCAGTACGTACTGCACAAGCGTGGGAAGCGAGTTGGCTAGCGCGACCGGAGCAAGGAAGATCGCGACGAACGGAGAGGTGTGATAGTGCGCGGCGAGGACGATCGACAAGAGCGCGAGCACGAGGACGATCTTGGCAACACGCGAAATTCGGAACCGCGTCCAATCGTCCCAATCTCGTACGAGTCGGTGAAACGGTTCGAGGGCACGCACAGTCCAGAACTGATTCCACTTCGCATTGCGCTCTGCAATCAGGAAATGGCTCTGCCGAACGAGCTCGACGAACATGAGTAACAGTAGCCACCACTCATTGCGCGAGACGTTCCGGGCGACCGAATCGATCGACTCCAACGGATTATTGTTCGCGGCGACCATGACAAATGCGAGCCACGCCACGATGAACAAGAGTAGAAATTTCACCCTATCCCATGGTTCCAACGGCTTTCGAGTCGACGCAACCTCTTCCGAGGGCATGTCGTACTCGGTTTCGTAATCCAGGTCTGGATTGCTCACTTCGTAACCGCCTTTACATTCCAAGAAGATACGACCTGCGCGATACTCGCAGCATTCGACTTAAAGCACGCATCGGCACAGCCGACCGCGATGAAATAGACCCAATTGGTTCCCGGATCCACAACTGCAGACTGGGTGAACTCAAAAGGGTGGCCACCAGATTTGACTTGCACGGTCATCGTGCTCCCGCGGTAGCCGCCCGGCTTCACGAACTCTTGATAATTGACCACGGTGTCGCCGGATGTCGACGCACCACCTGATCCAGAAAGGGTATTCATCGGGTCGACACCAAGTACGAGGGACCGGAGGCTCGCGAGAGAGAACGAATCGCGCTCGGATGCGCTCAGAAGACCGGCAGTCACCGTTCCCACCGGGGTCGCGTTCTGGAACCCGATCGATGTCACCTTGGAGGGCGCACCAGGCGCCGCAAATATCTGCTCGAAGTTCACGGCCTCAATAGCGGGAATTGACGCGGCAGAAGGGGGCTTGGGGAGGCTGTCGATGATCTGCTTCTCGCTGAAGACCGTCCAGTTGCTCGGGACGCGGAAGTACATATCTCCTCCCCCCGAAGTGACATGAGACAAATAATCATAGTTTGATCCGAGGCATGCTGATAGAAGGATCCCGAGTACCGGGACAAGCACGAACATCATTGACGAATGGGCGGCCGATCTCGGGCGTGTCGCGCCGAGAGCAGTACGCCGCAACGCTACAACGTCTCCCATGTGCCTAGTATCTCCCAGCTCGCCGGCTTACCGAGAATGCGAAGTATGAGTTTCCAAGTATCTCGCGTGAACCTTGGAGTAACTTGAGACGACGCTGACAAATCGCCGCCTACTCCAGCATACGACCATGCCGTGGGTAGAGAAAAGGGGGTCGTCCTAGGACGACCCCCTTTTCTCAGCAGATAGCAGGTACTTCCTTAGAAGTCCTCCATGCCCCCTGGTGGCATTGCAGGAGCCTTCTCTTCGGGCTTGTCGACAACGACTGCCTCAGTGGTAAGGAAGAGCGCTGCGATCGAAGCAGCATTCTGAAGTGCAGATCTCGTCACCTTGACTGCATCGATGACACCCGACTCGAAGAGATCTTCGTAGACACCGGTCGCGGCGTTGAGCCCCTCAGAAGCCTTCGCGAGGTTCTTCACCTTCTCGACGACGACTCCGCCCTCAAGGCCCGCGTTGATCGCAATCTGCTTCAACGGCTCTTCTACTGCCCGAGCGAGAATCCGTGCGCCAGTCGCTTCATCTCCTTCGAGCTTCTCCGCAACGTCGAGAATGGCACGCTGGGAACGAAGCAGCGCGACGCCGCCGCCGGGGACGACGCCCTCTTCGATGGCTGCCTTAGTGGTCGATACCGCATCCTCGATACGATGCTTCTTCTCCTTGAGCTCGACTTCGGTAGCCGCACCGACCTTGATGATCGCGACACCTCCCGAAAGCTTCGCAAGGCGCTCCTGGAGCTTCTCGCGGTCGTAGTCCGAGTCGGTATTGTCAATC
>JBMFXL010000204.1:0-3754 GCA_049964275.1 Acidimicrobiales bacterium
GTTGTGGATCGCCATGAAGCAGCTGAACAGACCAGCGATTGCGGCGAGCTCGATTGGCTGTAGGAGCCATGGCGCGTAGTGATGACCAAGGGTGACGAATGGATTCGGATCTTGGAGGAACTTAAGCAGGTTCGCATGGGAGCTGAGACCATACCCCGCGGTCAGCGCGTACATCGCAAAGACGTAGAACACACCTACCGCGATCAGCGATCCGCTGACGGCCATCGGCACGTTCCGCTTGGGGTTCTTGGTCTCCTCTCCTAGGGTCGCAGCTGCATCGAATCCAATGAAGGACAAGATGCCGAAGACGACTCCCAAGCCGACACCTGAAATGCCATGCGGTGCTGAGGATGGTACGAATGCCTTGATCGTGTTGCCGCTACCCGCATGCAAGATGGCCAGCACTGAGAGCACAACGAAGATCACCACTTCGAGCGCCAATAGCGTGAGATCGACGTTCACCGAGGCCTTGATCGAGCGGATCGAGAGACCCAAGATGATCGCCATACCGAAAAGGGAGAAGATCCACCAGGGCACGTTGGTGTTGAAGGTCGAGACGAAGTAGTCGTGCACGAAGGAGCCGAAGGCAGTAAAGAGTCCCGGCGCAAGCACGGCGTAGCCAATCCAGAACAACCAACCGGTATAGAACCCTGCGCCAGACCCAAGTCCCGCACTGTTGAAGGTATAGAACGATCCTGCTGACGGCAGCCGCCTGGCAAATTGGACCACAGTGTTGCCTACGAGCAGACAGGCCACAAACGCGACCAAGAACGAGAGTGGCAGCGCCGCCCCCGCCTCTGGCCCCGCAGCTGGCGCATTGAGCACCACTGCGAGGACCGGCGCCATTGCTGCCGCCGACAATGCGATGGCATTCGGGATGCTCAGCACCCCCTTCTCGAGTCGCTGTGGTGACGCCCCAGCAGCCGGCTTATTCACCTCGGTCAATGCTTCTCCCCCTCCTTGAGACACCGGTAACTACCCGATGTCGAACGTCATATACCACTGATATATCAGTAATCTTGCGAAGATACACCAAGCCCTGTTCTCTGTCAACTAGTTGCGCGGAAGTCCTCGTGAGCAGCTTTCATTTCGCTGAGTACACTTAGTACACCGTCCGTCAGAGGTTTGGGAAGATGAACGTTCGAGTCAGCACCGCTGGCGTTGCCCACACGAATGGGAAAGTACGAGACAGCGATGCCGCGTACCTGCTCCTGCTAGATCGCATCGTCGACCTCTCCATTCCCCCCGGTGAGTTCCTCAATGAGCAGTCGCTTGCGACTGAGTTGCATCTCGGCCGAACTCCAGTGAGAGAGGCACTCATGCGCCTCGCTACCGACGGATTCGTAACCATTCTCCCCCGAAGGGGGGTGATCGTTACCCCCATCGCGTTCGACGATGTGCTCGCAATGTTCGAAGCGCGAGAGACGATCGAGTGCGGAATCGCCTACATCGCAGCGACGCGAGTCACCAACGACCACCTCATTGCAATGACGGATCTCATCGCGGCAGCAGACCATGCAAGGCTCTCTGAGGATCCAGAAGCGTTCTTACGTGCCGACTACGCGGTCCACCAGTTCCTCGTCCGCCTGATACGAAATAACCTGCTTCAACAGGCAGCGGACCGACTACTCCTCCACAATCTCCGCTTCTGGCGCGTCTATTGGCGCGATCGACCCGCGAGCGTCGAGGCAATGCTGTCCCACGAGCCACTTCTCGAGGCGATCCGCACTCAGGATTCGCGGACCGCCGAGGAGGCTATGCGAACTCACCTTCGAGACTCGAGCCAGCTCGTACAGGTCCTCTTCGAGCGATAGTCTCCCGTGAGGTAGTTGGTCACGCCCGTCTCCACTGGAGAACACGTTCACGACCGCAGAGTGCGCGCGGCACGAGAGACGCTATCGTGCCTACGCGACCGATAGGGAGGTTTCATGACTGAGCGAACAGGCTGGACTGGCCGTTACTTCGAAGACTTCATCGTTGGAGACGTCTATGCCCATCCTCTGGGACGAACCATCACTGAGACCGACAACTCGTGGTTCACGCTACTCACCCAGAACACCGCGCCGCTCCATTTCGATCGTCACTATGCCGCGCAGACGGAATTCGGCCGTCCACTTGTGAACTCCACGTTGACATTGGCGCTTGTCACAGGACAATCGGTCACCGATGTCTCCCAGAACGTCATGGCGAACCTCGGATGGGATAAGGTACGACTTCCACATCCCGTCTTTGAAGGCGACACCATCTACTCAAAGTCAGAGGTACTCGCCGTTCGACCTTCGAAGGGTCGACCCAATGTTGGGATAGTCACTGTGCACACCACCGGATTCAACCAGGATGGCACGATCGTCATCGAGTTCGACCGAACGCTATTGGTCTATCGCAAGGGACATGGCCCAACGAAGCCGTCAGACGCGCCATCAACCCGCTGAGCACTCAACCGACGCACACCCAGGGGAAATCGCCTGCTTCGGTACAACTTCGAGGGAGACTCCTCGACTTGGAGTTCCCGCGCAGCCATGACCGACTCTGAAAGTCCGGAAGAACATCATCAGTGATCAGAGAACACTTTCCAGCCCCATGCAACACGAGACGCACGGGGCTGGAAATTACGGAACGCGATTCTGGATAATCCTTCGCGATTTGGCTGACACTTACGACTAGCTGCAACCGCTCGTTGAGCCGCAGCTCGAGCAGACGTAGCACGATCCAGACCGCTGCATTGCATTGCCACAGGAGTAGCAATACGGAGCATCCTTCACCTCTCCGCGCTTGATGAGATTGAGCGATGCCTCATGCGCGGTGACTTCCTTGCTCTGCGGGGCTTCCTGCACCTCCACCTCGGCTGCTGTGACTTCTCCGCCGAACAGGGTTGGCTGGGTCCGCTCCTCAGTCGTGAGCACCGAGAGCTCCTCACGCTCTTCGAAGCTCAGGTAGTCGATCGCCAGCCGACGGAAGATGTAGTCGACAAGGCTCGATGCGATCCGGATGTCAGGATCATCGGTGATGCCTGCTGGCTCGAATCGAAGATTCGTGTACTTCCGTACGTAGGTCGAAAGCGGCACACCATGTTGAAGTCCGAGACTCACCGAGATGGAGAATGCATCCATGATTCCCGCCAAGGTAGACCCCTGCTTGGACACCTTCATGAAGACTTCACCGGGACGACCATCCTCGTACTCGCCGACGGTGACATACCCTTCACAGTCCGCCACCCTGAACGCGAACGTCGACGAACGACGCTTGCGCGGCAAGCGCTCTCGGATGGGCTGCTTGACCACGACGGTCTGCGTCTTAAGGGCCTTCTCCAGCTCTTCGATCTTACGCTCAAGCTCAGCGTCACCAGTGGACACGGACGCGCTCTGCTTCGCCGTCTTCGCGGTCGAGAGGGGCTGACCAACCTTGCAGTTGTCACGATAGATGGCGACTGCCTTGATACCCATCTTCCATGCGTCGATATAGAGCTGCTCGACCTCGTCCACGGTGGCCTCTTCAGGCATGTTCACCGTCTTGGAAATCGCTCCCGAGATGAACGGCTGCACGGCCGCCATCATCTTGGTGTGACCTGTGTAGTGAATGGTATTGTCGCCCATCGAGCACGCGAACACTGGCAGGTGATCCACTGAAAGCCTCGGAGCACCGACGATCGTCTTCTCCGTATCGATGTACGCAGCGATCTCCGACACCTCATCGTCAGAGTAGCCAAGTGCGCGGAGTGCCCGTGGAACCGTCTGGTTGACGATGGACATCGTTC
>JBMFXL010000205.1:0-3754 GCA_049964275.1 Acidimicrobiales bacterium
CTCCTTGCCGATGAGTCCCGCGGTCTCCTTGGATTTCGGCAGGTGGATGGTGATGAAGTCGGCGGTGGCGATGACTTCATCAAGCTCGCGCATCTCGACACCCATCTTCTTCGCGCGTTCTTGCGAGACGTAAGGGTCGTACGCGATCAAAGTCATTCCGAAGGCCAAGCAACGCTGCGCGACGAGCGCACCGATACGTCCGAGGCCGACGATGCCCATGACCTTGCCGTAGAGTTCCACTCCCGTCCACTTGGAGCGTTCCCAGCGACCTTGGACGAGAGCGTTGTGTGCTTGTGGAACGTTACGCGCCTGGGCGAGAAGGAGCGCCATGGTCAGCTCGGCAGCCGAGAGGATATTGGATTGGGGCGCATTGACCACCATGACACCGCGTTTGGTGGCATAGGGAACGTCGACGTTGTCGAGGCCAATCCCGGCCCGACCCACGACCGAAAGCTTCGGCGCAGCGTCGAGCACCTCCTGGGTGACCTTGGTGGCGGAGCGAATGATGAGGCCCTCGGCATCGCGTACGGCGTCGAGGAGGGTCTCTGGGGTCGTTGAGAGGTTCACGACGACTTCATGCCCCGCATTGCGGAGGAGGTCGAGACCACTCTCTGCAATCTCTTCGGTTACCAGGATCTTGGCCATCTACCACCCAATCTGATCGGTCGTGAAGGACGCTCTGCGCTCTTGTGTCCACACTAGTTGGTGTGGGTTCGCACTTAGAGGGCATCGTGTGGGAATGGTATCCCTGGATGGGGGTTGAACTTAACCGTCCAATTCTCGAATGCAGCGTGTGAGGAAGTGTGATGACCTACGTGCCAACTCCCCTTGGGGGAACCTTTACCATCGGCGGAAGCGTCGAGGTGCACCGGCTTGGCTTCGGCGCCATGCAGCTCACCGGGAACGGTGTGTGGGGTCCTCCCGAGGATCCTGAGGGTGCGGTACGAGTACTTCGCCGGGCGATAGAGCTCGGGATCGACTTCATCGACACGGCCGACTCCTACGGACCCTACGTCTCCGAGGATCTCATCCGCATCGCGCTCCACCCTTATGCCTCGGAGCTCAAGATTGCCAGCAAGGCAGGACTGGTGCGCACTGGGCCAGGTGTGTGGCTCCCCGTTGGTCGACCTGAGTACCTCCGACAGGAGGTCGAGATGAGCCTTCGTCGGCTGGCGGTCGAGCGGATCGACCTCATGCAGCTCCACCGCATCGACGCTCAGGTCCCACTCGAGGACCAGATCGGTGTCTTTGCCGACCTCCAGCGAGAGGGCAAGATCGACCGATTCGGACTCTCCGAGGTGACGGTCGATCAGATCAAGGCGGCAGAGGTGATCATGACGATCGATTCGGTCCAGAACCTGTACAACCTTGCGAACCGATCTGCTGAGCCCGTGCTCGAATACTGCGAGTCCAAGGGGATCGCGTTCATTCCGTGGTTCCCCATTCAGACGGGTTCGTTAGCTAAGAACCGCGGTGTCGTCGGCGAGATCGCGACCGAAACTGGTGCGACTCCTGCTCAGATCGCGCTTGCGTGGCTCCTCATGAGATCACCGGTCATGCTTCCCATTCCGGGCACCAAGTCGGTTGCTCATCTCGAAGAGAACGCTGCCGCGGGTTCGGTCACGCTGACGGACGTTCAGTTCAAGCGGCTCAACGAGGCGGCGCGTTCGTAGCTGAGCTCCCCCACCGTTGGGAAGCTAAGAAGATTCCCACGAGCGTGATGCCTTGGGTGATCACGCCGGAGGACGCCATCTCGATCGCGTCGTCGAGGGGGAGCCACCTTCGCTCGTCGATGTACTCGTCGACCGCGAATTGGCGCGCGTCATCGCCTGTGAGCGCTTCGCATCCCTCGGCGAAGAAGATCGTGGTCTGGTCCGTGGTGAGGCCATTGGATGCGTCGATTTGGATCGACTGCGTCCAATGGGAAGCTTTGAGTCCCGCTTCCTCGGCAAGCTCGCGTTTCGCCGCAGCGAGGAGGGACTCATCTGGCTCTACCCGTCCGCTCGGGATCTCCAGTGAGCGTGTGTGGGTCGGGAAGCGCCACGTGAAGATCATCGCGATCTCATCACGACCATTGCGAGCGACGATACCGACGGATTTCGGTATCTCGACGACGTGGTAGCGACCCGGCGAGCCGTTCGGGAGCGTGACGTCGTGTTCCACGACCTCGAACCACGGACAGACATAGCCCACCTCGTGGTGGTGGCTCACCCATGGGTTGGTCAACGCGAAGCGTGCACGAGCGCGGCGATCCGGTTGATGCCTTCGACGAGCGCATCGTCAGCGAGCGCATAGGAGAGTCTGACGTAGCCGGGAGCTGCGAAGGCTTCTCCAGGGACGACGGCGACCTTGGCTTCCTCGAGGAGGATCTCGGCGACCTCCATCGTGCTGTGGGGCACCTTGGTGCCGAGCGGCTTGCCAAGCAGTCCTTCCACCGATGGAAATACGTAGAACGCTCCCTCGGGCAGGATGATGTCGAACCCCTCGATAGCGTCGATCATGCGCACCATGGTTCTTCTTCTTGCATCGAAGGCTGTGCGCATCTCTCTCACGCAGGACAGGTCTGCAGTGAGTGCCGCGATCGCGGCGCGCTGGGAGACGTTGGCAATGTTCGAGGTGATCTGGGACTGAAGATTCGACGCCGCCTTGGTGATGTCCGGCGGTGCGATCATCCAGCCAATTCGCCAGCCGGTCATGGCGTAGGTCTTGGCCACGCCGTTGACGATGATCGTTCGATCTCGGAGGGACTCGTTGGCTCGCAGTATTGGCGTTGCAACCACGCCGTCGTAGGTGAGGTGTTCGTAGATCTCATCCGTGATGACGAAGAGCCCTCGCTCATCGAGGAAGTCTGCAAGCGCTTTCGTCTCCGCCTCGGTATACACCGCACCGGTGGGGTTCGACGGGGACACGTGAATGAACGCTTTGGTGCGTGAGGTGACGTAGCGCGCGACGACCTCTGGGGTCACCTTGAAGCCGTCGGCAAGGGTGGTCGGTACGGGGACCGGAACCCCTCCGGCGAGCTTGACCAGTTCCGGATAGGTGGTCCAAAATGGTGAGGGAATGAGTACCTCGTCCCCCTCGCCCACGATGGTCATGATGGCGTTGAATACCGCGTGCTTACCGCCGTTGGTGACGATCACCTGATCTGTCGCGAAGTCGAGGTCGGAATCGCGATTCGTCTTGGCGACGATGGCCGCCTTGAGCTCGGGAAGCCCGGTTGCGGGTGTGTACTTGTGGTTGCGGGGATCGCGCGCGGCGTCCACGGCAGCCTCGACGATAAACTCAGGAGTTGAGAAGTCAGGTTCCCCCGCGCCGAAGCCGATCACATCTACCCCAGCGGCTCGAAGTGCCTTGGCCTTTGCATCGATCGCAAGCGTCGCAGACTCTTCGACCTGGGCGATTCTCGGAGAAATTCGAGGGGCACCTGACATGTGCGGACTCCAACCTGTGAGGGGTTTGTTGAAAGGAAGTTTAAGATGCCGGATGCCCAAAGGCTGACGATACCCAACCAGTTGCTTCCCAAGGATGGGCGTTTTGGCTCCGGTCCTTCGAAGATTCGGCGAGAGGCGATCGACGATCTCGTGGCGTCTGCAGATCATTATCTCGGAACGAGCCATCGTCAGGCCACGGTCAAAGACGTAGTTGGCCGTTTGCGAGCAGGACTCGCGGAACTCTTCGGACTACCCGATGGCTATGAGGTACTCCTGAGCAACGGAGGGACCACGTACTTCTGGGATGCTGCCACCTTTGGGCT
>JBMFXL010000206.1:0-3753 GCA_049964275.1 Acidimicrobiales bacterium
GACCAATCTTTGGCGTTACTCGCCAGAGCGATGGCTTCGCGATCCACTTTCCTCCCACGAGCTCCTCGACCTGGGCGGAGTCGACCGCGCTTCGCACCAAGCGCTCCGGATTGTGGAAATCGTCGTAGCTGACTGCGTAAAGGTAGGTCTCGGTATCCGTTACCATCATCGTTCCTTTCGACACCTTCACCACCGGTGATTCACCGATAGTTGTATTCACCAACCATCAAGTTATGCACCCGAGTTGAGAAATTTCGTAGGACTTCGTGCGAATCTGCGCAATCCTCATCGCTTACTCACCAGATCCTGACGCGAGCCTCCGGTGGAAGCCACATGGGTGAGCCCTCGTCCGTGCCGAACGCCTCGTGGAAGGCATCGATGTTACGAACCGTCTGATTGCATCGGAACTCTGAAGGCGAGTGCGGGTCGATCGCAAGGAGTCGAATCATCTCCTCATCGCGCCGCATCTCTCTCCATGATTGTGCCCAGGAGTAAAAGAACCGCTGTGCCCCTGTCAGTCCGTCGATCACGGGTGGTTCCTTGCCATCGAGTGCAATCAAATACGCCTTCCATGCGATCCCAAGCCCACCAAGGTCACCGATGTTCTCGCCGATCGTGAGTTCACCATTGACGAATTGATCCGGAACCTGTCGTGGCGCGAGCGCGCCATACTGATCGATCAAGGCCTTGGTCTGTCGCTCGAACGCTGCTCTATCCGATTCGGTCCACCAATCCTCGAGCTTACCGTCCCCATTGAAGCGAGAGCCTTGGTCATCGAATCCATGCCCGATCTCATGGCCAATCACCGCTCCGATTGCGCCATAGTTGGCGGCGTCGTCACGATCGCTCTCAAAGAAGGGGAACTGCAGAATGGCCGCGGGAAAGACGATCTCATTGAAGCCCGGGTTGTAGTACGCGTTCACCGTCTGGGGAGTCATGAACCATTCGTCTCGATCGACCGGCTTGCCAATTTTGGCAATCTCACGTCGAAACCCAAACTCCGCGACTCTCTCGACATTCCCCCAGAGATCCCCTGCGTCGACACTGAGCGTCCCATAATCGCGCCAGACCTTTGGATATCCGATCTTCGGGTTGAACTTCGAAAGCTTCTCAAGTGCGCGTGCACGTGTCTCCTCTCCCATCCACGAGAGCTCGGAGATGCTTCGACGATAGGCCTCAAGGAGGTTCGAGACCAAGCCATCCATGACCTGCTTGGACTCAGGGGCAAAGTGCTCCGCCACATACAGCTTGCCGACCGCCTCTCCCATGGCGCCCTCGACGAAGGAGACTCCCCGCTTCCAACGCTCACGGAGAACCTCGACGCCCGAGAGTATTTTGCCGTAGAAGGCAAAATTCTCTTCGACAAACTCGGACGAGAGGTAAGCGGCCGCACCGTGGATGACCCTCCAGGTGAGCCAGTCGCGCCAGGCATCGAGATACTCCTCGGTCACGAGCTGTGGAAGGTTCTCCCAATAGCTCGGCTGGCGGAGTACGACCTCTTCGGTCACCGATGCATCGAGTCCTATCGCGTCTCGCCACTCGACGAGGAGCCTCGTCATCGACGCATTGTGCGACGCAGCGCGAGCAACCAGTTCGTCCCAGGTCACGAGGTTATAGGTCCTCACTGAGTCGCGGCTCGCGACATTATCCCAATGCCGTGACGCAATCTCCGTCTCGAGCGCGACGATCCGGTCGGCTCTCTCCTCCGCCTCGGTCACACCACCAAGTGCGAGCATGGTGGCCACATGCGTGCGGTAGGCGGCACGAATCTCTGAGAATCGATCCTCGCGGTAGTAGCGCTCGTCCGGAAGGGAGATACCTCCCTGGGACACGAAGACGATGTAGCGGGAGGGATCACCGGGATCGTTATCGATAAAGAGGTGCGCCATCCCCGAGATTCCTCGACGTTCGAAGTCCCCTAGGACCCGAAAGAGCGAGTCCATCGAGTCGATCGTCTCTACCGCATCGAGAAGCGGCTTGATCGGCGCCGCGCCTCGGGCCTCGATGCGCTCCGCATCCATGAAGCTCGTGTAGAGATCGCCGATCTTTCGTGCCTCGGTACCTGTTGCTGCGTCCTGTGAGCGCTCGATGATCGCGCGCACGGACCGCTCAGCCTCCTCCGCCAAGATCGTGAAGGATCCATATCGTGCCTTGTCCGATGGGATCGACGTCCGCGCAAACCAGCGTTCGTTGATCGCGCGATAGAGATCATCTTGAGGGCGTATGTCGGGGTCGATGTCTTCGGTGAGGATGCCTGATTTCACGTTCATGCGTCCAGACTAGGTCACACATGCGCCTACGCGGTGGAGGAGTTTCTCGCACCGAACGCAAAGGGGTCACGTGTCATCGGATGCGGTCGGCCCACGCAGAGGATGCGATCAATGCCCCTCCACTCCGACTCGAGCATCGCGAAGTCGTCCTCGTCGGTCCACTCACCGTGAACCCATAAGTTGGCTCGCAAATGGGACTCGTGCGTCATTCCCAGTCGTTCGATAACCTTCCGGGAGGCAAGATTCCGGCTGTCGATCCGAGCGACCACCCGATGCATGCCCCGAATCTCGAACGCGTAGTGGATCAAAAGATGGGCTGCCTCGGTGGCATATCCGTGCCCCTGATACTCGGGGTGGATGATCCAACCCAACTCAACCCGTCGGTGCTGGACGCTCAGCAACCTCAGCATCACGTCACCAACGAGCACCTCACCCTCTCGGCGTATCACACCGAGTCGCAGCACGTCATTGTCGACCTCGAGCTTCGGGGAATCCCATCCATCCTTCATCACTTGCCGCCGAAAGCTCGCTTCGTCAGGCACATTGGAGAACAGGTACCTGTGCACGGACGCACGCGAGTGGTAGTCATAGAGCGCCGGTATATCGTCGGGCGTCAGTGCGCGGAGCACCACTCGATCACTCGCGATGGCATTCCCCGGCAAAGAACCATCCTTCCGGCGCTCCTGAAATCCCAGACTCATGAAGCGAAGACCTACTACTCTCCCTGGTCGGCAATGGTTGTCGTAGGGGTCAGTTGGCAAAGGACCATCGAGCGTCGTACGCTCATGCCGAGCGAGATGCGCAGTTCGCGTACGACACCATCAACGGGTGCTCGAACCAGATTCTCCATTTTCATCGCCTCGACCCCACAAATCGGGTCGCCTGCTCTCACCGTGGCTCCCTCGGCGACATACAGCGAGGTAATGGTGCCCTGCATCGGTGCGACCACCGCTCCGTCATAGTGGGAGGTGGTACGAGATGAGACCTCCTTGCGGTTGAGCTGGCGAGGATCGACTGCGCCTGGTAGCGGCGCACGAATGGCACGCCCACCAACAAGGATCGTGACGTCCTCCTGGGAGGACGCATACGGCGCAAACTCGCGCGTTCGCAAAAGCTCGCTCTCGATCCATGTCGTATGGACGGCAAATCGGTCAGGATCATCACGTCCGAAATCATCGTGGTCCACAATGGCCGAATGCACCTCAACAAGGGTCGCTACGCCACTGATCTCACACTCCCTCAAGGCTCGTCGGCTGCGAGCGAGGGCCTCTTGGCGGGTAGCCCCGGACACGATGATCTTGGCAATCATCGAGTCGAAGTTCGAATCCACCTCTCCGCCAACGTCGATCCCTGCGTCCACACGCACTCCGGGACCACTAGGAAGCCTGAGCTCGGTGATTCGACCTACGCTCGGCATGAAATTCATCCCGGGATCCTCGGCATTGATCCGAAATTCGATCGCATGTCCCTTCGGGACGCACTC
>JBMFXL010000207.1:0-3725 GCA_049964275.1 Acidimicrobiales bacterium
AGCTCAACCATTTCGAATAGTGGGGGCGCTGCGACGCAATCTTCTCACGCGACCCCAACGACGCTCTCGTCGCAACAGGTCCTTCAGTCGAAGAACCCGTTTACGCCCTTGGTGTCCACGTCGTCTGGCACGGGGAAGTAGCCCCTCAACTCCCGTTCGCGAGTCGGACCGCCGTGCCGTAGGCGCAGATCTCCGTCCACACCCCGCCCATTTCAGAGGTGTCAAAGCGCATGGCGATGATGGCATCTGCGCCCATTGCCTGAGCCTGGGTCATCATTCGCTCAATGACCTCAAGACGACTCTGTTCAAGGTTGCGTGTCATACCTTTGAGTTCTCCGCCGGCGAGCGCCTTGAACCCGGCCCCGAGTTGGGACCCGATGTTTCGAGAGCGGACGGTGAGCCCGAAGACTGGACCCAGGGTCTCTTCGATCTGTGCGTCGGGAAGTTGACAGGACGTCGTGACGATCATGGTGACCTCGTGATGTTAGGGGTGTCCCTGATGCTACCGAGAGCCGAGAGCCGCCGCACTGACTTTATGGAGAGACACACACTCCTTGGACCATCCTGGCCGGCAGTACCTTCCATTAGGCTGCATCTATGCTGCGCTTTTTAACGGCGGGTGAGTCTCATGGGAAGGCACTCGTCGTCATCGTCGAAGGGGTACCTGCCGGTCTTGCGCTGACGCGTGAGGCAATTCAAGGAGAGCTCGGGCGACGCCGACTCGGCTTTGGACGGGGTCCGCGTATGCGGTTTGAGGCGGACGAAGTGACTATCCTTGGTGGAGTACGGCACGGCCGAACCCTTGGATCTCCGATCTCGATCGAGATTGGAAACTCGGAGTGGGAGCGCAAGTGGACTGAGGAAATGTCCCCTGAGCCCGGACAACCCTCCAAGGTGCTGACCTCGCCGCGCCCAGGACATGCCGACCTTGCCGGCATGTTGAAATATGGTTTCGACGATGCGCGCGACGTGTTGGAACGCGCTTCAGCTCGTGAGACTGCGGCGCGAGTGGCCGCGGGATGTGTGGCGAAGGCGCTACTTGCCACCGTCAATATTGGCGTCATCAGTCACGTCACCCAGATTGGACCGGTAGAGGTCAAGTCGGACGATCTTCCCCAGCTCGACGATCTTGCGAAGATCGATGCTTCCGAGGTCCGTTGTTTGAATTCGGAGTTCGAAGCCCAGATGATCCAAGAGATCAAGGCCGCGGCGAAGGTGGGGGACTCTCTCGGGGGTGCCGCCGAAGTCGTAGCCTATGGCGTGCCTGTAGGACTGGGTTCACATGTGCATTGGGATCGAAAGCTTGATGGGCTCTTAGGCCACGCGCTCATGTCAATACAGGCAGTGAAGGCGGTCTCAATTGGTGAGGGTATTGAGGTGGCGGGAGTGCGCGGATCCCAAGCTCACGACGCGATCCACTGGAATGAGTCTGAAGGCTCCTATTTCCGCACTACCCATCGAGCGGGAGGGATTGAGGGAGGCATTTCGACCGGTGCCCCAATCCGTGCAAGCTGTTGGATGAAGCCACTTGCGACGCTCAATAGGCCGGTGTTGAAGACGATTGACACCAAGTCGAAAGAGGCGACGATGTCGTTCAAAGAGCGAACCGATGTCACCGCCGTCCCTGCGATGGGAGTCGTTGCAGAGACCATGGTTGCGCTCGTGCTCGCATCGGAACTCCTTCGAAAGTTTGGTGGCGACTCAGTAGCCGAGTTGGTTCGCAATGTCGAAGGTTACAAAGCAACGCTCGGTGAGTCGACGTCGACGGCGTTGGGAGAGCGTTCGTCTTCATGACGCGTCCGCATATCGCGCTCATAGGGATGATGGGCACGGGAAAGTCCACCGTAGGAGGCGTGCTCGCCCGGCGTCTCCATCTTCCGTTCTGGGATATTGATGCGGTGGTGGTCGAACGAGAGAGTCGAAGCATCGGGGAGATCTTCGAGGAAGCAGGGGAAGCATACTTTCGCGAACAGGAGAGCGCGATACTTCGTGAAGCCCTTGATTGTTCCTCTTCGTTAGTCGTTGCACTTGGCGGAGGGTCACTCTTGCGTCCGACGAACCGCGAGATGGTCGCGTCTCGTGCATTCGTGGTCTGGCTTGATGCGTCGAGTTCGACGCTCGTTGCGCGCCTCGAGGGGGACGTGACGCGACCTCTTCTCAAAAATGCGTCGCTACCCGGTCGAATTGAGACGCTTCTGACGGAGCGGGAGGAGCACTACCGGCGGCTGGCTAACGTCGTGGTCCCGACGGACGCGTGTGTGGTCGAAGAGGTCGTCGAATCGATCCTCGCGGTGCTCGCCCGCTCAGAAGGGTATGTGCTGCAATGAGCCCTATGGCGGGTTCTCCCGACGATCTCATACAGGTGAACCTCGGCGATCGTAGCTATCCCATCGTGGTGGGTTCGGGCGTAAGCGGCCAGATTGCGAAGTACATCCCGTCGGGAGTCAGCAAAATTGCGATCATTACGCAAGGCAACATTCCCGACCTCCTTGAGCTCGCATTCCCCACGGTTCGCATCGAGGTTCCAGATGGTGAGGAGGCCAAGCGACTCTCTGAGGTGGAACGGGTCAGTGAGCTTTTGGTCGATAGCGGATTTGGACGTTCGGACTTGATTGTCAATGTTGGTGGCGGAGTAGTCACCGACCTGGGTGGATTCATTGCAGCCACCTACCATCGTGGCGTGCGATTTCTCAATGTGCCGACCTCCCTCCTTGGCATGGTCGACGCGGCAATCGGCGGCAAGACTGGCGTGAACCTTCCTCGAGGCAAGAACCTTGTTGGAGCGTTCTGGCAGCCCGAAGCGGTGATCTGTGACACTGATTACTTGTCGAGCCTGCCCCACGAGGAGTATCTTTGTGGCCTTGGTGAGCTCTGCAAGTACGAGTTCATTGGCGCAGGGGAGCTGTCGTCGCTCCCCCTTGACGAACAGATTCGGCGTTCAGTAGCGCTCAAAGCGTCTGTCGTAAGCGCAGATGAACGAGAAGGCGGCCGACGTGCGATCTTGAACTACGGCCACACGCTCGCCCATGCGATTGAGCTGCAGGGTTTTACGAAGGCGCCAGGAGAACTCAAGCACGGGCAGGCTGTCGCGATCGGCGTGACCTTTGCAGCGCTCCTTGCGGAGAAGCTAGGGCGCATTGATGGGCATCGTGTCGAAGAGCACCGACGGGCGATTGCGCGTTATGGACTTGATGGACGACTCCCTCGTTGGGTAGATCGTGATGCTCTGCCAGGTCAGATGTTGACGGACAAAAAGGCCGATGGCACGCTTACGTTCGTACTTGACGGCCCAAGCGGCGTTGAGGTCGTTCGGGGAGTCAACGAGGAAATCGTGAGAAAGGTACTTCGAGATGCGCGCTGATGTCCTTTTGCTGCACGGCGTCAATCTCGGTGTACTCGGCACTCGTCAGCCGGAGATCTATGGCTCTCTTCGAATCGAAGATATCGAACGAAGGTGCTCCGAAATCGCGGGTGAATTGGGACTGCGACTTGAGACGTTCCAAAGTGATGCGGAGTCGGAGCTCGTCCACAAGCTTCAGAGCGTCAAGGATGAAGTGAGGGGAGTGGTCTTCAATGCCGGAGCATTCACGCACTATTCGTGGGCGATTGCGGATGCGGTGAGCTTTTTTGGCGGGGACGTCATTGAAGTTCACTTATCCAATACCATGGCGCGGGAGAGCTGGCGCCATCAGTCGGTGCTCTCGCCGGTGTGCCGCGGTGTCATT
>JBMFXL010000208.1:0-3704 GCA_049964275.1 Acidimicrobiales bacterium
GCCTTGGTGGAGATGCCAAGGCGATTCAACACCTCGACGAGTTTCGTGATGTTCACGTCACCGGCCCGCTCCTCTGGATCATATGCAGGTGGCTCGATACAGAGTGAGAACTCGCCCAACGGATCCTTGGTATTGAAATATGCGGCGAGTTCGCCGAGAGTACCGTATCGAATCTCCTCATAACGTTTCGTGAGTTCTCGACCGACGACGGCGCGACGATCCGCACCGAGGACGTCAACGAGGTCGACCAAGGACTCTCGAATTCGGTGTGGTGCCTCAAACAAGACCAGAGGAAGGCCATGCGAACGAAGCTCCATCAGACGTTGTCGCCGTTTGCCAGCTCGGCTGGGAAGAAATCCCGCGAACAGGAACGAAGAGACGTCGAAGTTCGCTAGTGAAGCGATGGTTATGGACGCCGATGGTCCAGGGATGACGGAGATTGACGCCCCAACCGCCAGCACGATATCAATGAGCTCATTGCCTGGATCAGAGATTGAGGGCATCCCGGCATCGCTCACGACGACGACCTTGCGGCCCTCTTCGATAAGTTCTCGCAACGTAGAAGGCGAAAGCGCGTTCGGACCACGCAGCGGCAGGAGCTGAGGTGGATGTGCTCCCGCGTGTCGGAGGAGCTTCATACTCACGCGCGTATCCTCGGCGAGAATAACGTCAGCGGAGACCAGGGCCTCCATGGCCCGAGGGGAAAGGTCAGCAAGATTTCCAATCGGAGTTCCCACCAAGATCAGTGATCCACACTCGTCAGTAGCCTCACTCATCGATTCCCCCATGGACCCGAAGTTCCAACTCATCCCCTACCGACAACGACCATCGTCGAGCCAGCGTAAGAGGTGCAAGTACCACCCAACGGGTACCACGCGAATATAGATGGATCCCCGAATGCCGCAGCGTCCTCATCGACAGGACCGAGAGCTCCTCGTTCAGATCGACGGCGATCATAGGGTTCAACGTACGCAGGCCCATCAGAAATCGACCTCCGCCAAGAACGACCGCTGGTGAACGAACGAGGTGCACGCCGGGGCGAATCCGCGACCACACTCCCGTGGCGACCTCAACCGAGGCAAGTACCTCGCCATCGTGTAACAGCCACCCCATTGGCCCCCTTCAGTCGACGATCAACCAATCACGTTCACTACTACCCAGGGTAACCCACGTCCTCGGACACCCCGAACCTCGCTCTCGCAAAGTGGCAGCGGCTATGTCCGTTCCGACTAGTATTTCTCGCCTATGTCGAAGCGAACCCAAAAAAGAAAACTCCGCGCAAAGCGCAAAGCCAACCACGGCAAGAAGCCAAACTGCGGTCGCGGCTAGTCGCTTCGTCGACTCCTACGGCTTGAACAACATCAAATAGAAGGCGACCACATACGCGACTACGCAAATGCCTACGGCGCGGTCGCTCCGCTCAATTTGCCCCTTCAATGTGATTGCCTCCTTGGCGGGAGCGATACCATCGACCTTATGTGACGCGCCGAGTTGCCGAGAGGTTGGGAAGACCACCATTCCGGCAATTCCCGCTGAGATCACCCACGCGAGCACCGCGCCGATAAACCAGCCCTGTGACACATCCGCAGTCGCTCCTTTCAGCACGAGTAGCACTGCGATACCTGCCACTGGGACTCCATAGACGAACCACTGCGTCCTATCGAACTCTCCATCGAAAAATCGTTCCGTCTGCGCGGTCCACCCAAGGCGACGATACTTCCTGAGATTCAACCCATGCATCGCAATCGAACCATAGCCAAGTAGTCCCACCACTACGTGGATGAGCAACACGACGTCGACGATCGGCGAACGAAGGGTCATCCGCGCCGCTCCGCATCAAGAGCGGATGCAAGGGTCGATAGGATCTTGACCGCGCCCTCGACATCGTCTGAGCTGTTTCGATAGCCAAAAGATACTCGTACGGACGATCGTGCGACCTCGCGAGGATAGCCCATGGCCATCAGCACATGGCTCGGTTCCAGTGCACCTGAGGCACATGAGGCTCCGCCCGAGACAGAAAGTCCGGCTTCGTCTGCGAGATATAAAATCTCTTCGTTATCGAGGCCAGGAAAGAGCACGCTCACGATACCAGTGCGCCGTTGAAGCTCGCCACCAGGGAAAAGTGAATCCGGAAGCTCGTGATGCAACCGTGCGACAAATCGCTCAGCATTGTCGATCTGTGCAGCTGCCTCCACAGCTCGATTCGCAATGCACTCCTCGAGTGCGGTCCACATCGCCGCAACTCCCGCGAGGTTCTGCGTCCCACTCCGCAGTTCGAACTCCTGTCCACCTCCGACCAGAAGCGGACGAATCCTCTCCGAGGTGGCGACCGCAACTGCGCCGACTCCTCGGGGCCCACCGAACTTATGTGCCGATATGGAGAGGACGTCGACATAAGGGGTGATCTCGGAGAGGTCGCACCATGGGGTTGCTTGTACTGCGTCACAAAACAGGAGTGGTTGCAGTCGCCGACGATTGAGGAGCTCGCGAATTTCCTTGATGGGTTGAACTGCTCCAGTTTCGTTGTTCACCGCCATCACACCGACGAGTGCTATTGCTGAACCATGCTCTTCAAGTAATCGATCGAACTTCTCAAGATCGATCACACCCTCATGGGTCACCGGGATATATCCGAACCGAGGCCAGGAGCGAACTGCCTCCAGCACTGCGTGATGCTCAATACTGCTGACGAGCGCGATACCGCTCGCCCCCTGGGCGCGACGTCCGAGCACCCCGAAATTTGCTCCTTCTGTTCCCCCTGAGGTGAAGACGACCCTCTTGGACTCTGCAGCGATTGCGCCCGAGACCCGCTCACGGATCTCCTCGAGCAACTCCTTGGCTCGTCGCGCATCGGAATGGGATCCACTGGGATTCCCCGGGTAGGACTCTGAGGTCTCGAGGTACGCGGCCAGTGCACGGGAACGCACAGGGGTCGAAGCCGCATTGTCGAGGTAGATTGCCACGGCTCCATGCTATGAGCTTTCAGATAGGCAGCCCATGAACTCGATTCGAGGCCCAGGGATCCAACCGGGTGCAGCAAACTCCAGGTTGACCGAAGCTGCGCTGCAACTCGGCCCCCCAACAAGATAAATCTTGTGTGAAACTTCTCCTACGGTCGGAGAAATGAAGTGGCAACGGAATACGTTAGACCACTAAGAGCAACGAGCCCGAGTGTGGGGCGAGGCTCGTCATGCGGTATGAGGAACGAGCACACGATGTACACAAACAACCAACTCCGGTTGGATCCACTGACGGGTCGATGGATCGCCGTCGCTGAAGGGCGTTCTTACCGACCTTCAGCATTCGCCAATGCGTTGAGTGACGCCATCCCCTTTCAACAAAGCAAGTCAGAGTGCCCGTTCTGCCCAGGTGCCGAGGATGCCACTCCGCCCGCGCTCGAAACCTACGGACCTACCGGCTCCTGGACGGTTCGAGTCGTTCCCAACCTCTATCCGGCATTCTCTGGAGATGAACCAATGGTGACCACTTCCAAGGGTCCGGTGTTCACGCAGGCACCTGCCTCTGGTATTCATGAGGTGCTCATCCTCTCCCAGGACCATGACGCTTCCTGGGCAGATCTCGATGACCGACAAATCGGTGTCGTAATGTCAGCGGTCCGAGATCGGATGGATGCGCACGCTCATTCGAAGGTGATCCGATATTCGCAGGTCATCGTCAATTGGGGTCGCGCGGCCGGTGCCTCG
>JBMFXL010000209.1:0-3674 GCA_049964275.1 Acidimicrobiales bacterium
AGGAAACTCGCCCTTGGCAAGCTCGGCGAGACTGACACCCTCGAGCACCAGGCGGATGTTCGCTCTGAGTGCGATCCAGAGCCCTTGGAGCGCGGCGCTCGATCCGGTGTAGGAGGTCGCCTCTGGCCGAAGCCCACGGACTTCAGCCAGAGGGCCCTCGAGCGCCCGCATGGCATCGGCAGGAGTGACCTTCTCGGGCGAGATCTCGAAGTAGTAGCCAGGATCCCGTCCTCGGCGATTGGCCAGGATGCCAGCTCGTCTTAGATCAACGAGAATTGATTCGATATACCGCGGTGGAAGCTCCTCTTCGTGCGCGAGTTCCTCTGCGGTCATGGGCCGATCCGTGGCGGCGAGCCGAAGCAGCGCGCGAAGTCCGTACTCCGAGCGAGACGTGATATGCACGCTCCCATTCTTATGGCTGTAGCCCGACCTCGCTGAGGCTTTCAGCAATGTGACAGCATTGTGAATCTATTGAATTGAGCGATTTACTCAAGTAGACTCATCCCAATGGATCTGCGTATCATCGGTGTGAGTGCGCTCGTGGGACTCTTGATCGGTTTGACCGGATCGGGAGGGGGAGCGCTCATGACCCCGCTCCTGGTATTGCTCTTTGGCTACAAGGCACCTGCAGCGATTGGTTCGGATCTCATCGCGAGCCTGTTCATGCGTCCCATCGGTGCGCTCGTCCACGTCCGAAGGGGTACGATACGCTGGCCGATCGTCGGCTGGTTGGCCCTCGGGTCGGTTCCGGGTGGATTCGCGGGCGCTGCACTCCTACACTTGCTCGGCTCCCATGGGTCGTCCGTTCGGATGCTTGAATACCTCCTGGGCGTCGTGCTCGTCGCTGGAGCGCTCGCTACCGTCTGGCGGACGATTCGCGGTCGGTCGGCTATGCCCACAAGCGCGACGATCGCTCTGACTCCCTCGCGGAGGGCCCTCTTGGTGCTGCTAGGTCTTGCTGGTGGTCTGACGGTCGGGGTGACGTCGGTCGGGGCCGGATCACTCATGATCGTAGGGCTCGTGGCCTGTTATCCAATGCTCTCAAATGCCGAGGTAGTGGGGACCGATCTCGCCCAGGCCATCCCACTCACCCTTGCCGCGGCGCTCGGAGCGGTGTACTTCGGGGTGTTCGACACCGGCCTGGTCGGTGCGATGATCATAGGTTCGACACCAGGCGTGCTCATTGGCGCGCACTTCTCTTCGCGTTCGAATGGCAGAGTGCTTCGCGGTGCGGTGGCCGTGGTGATTTTCGTGTCAGGTCTTCGTTATCTCGGTGTAATAAGCCCGCTGCCACTTTTCCTCGCGGGTCTTGGGATGGCACTGCTGACCGGTAGCCTTACGTTTCGCCAACGCTCCGGTGGTCTTCCCGCTGCCATCCGTCGCAAGCGAGTGGCCTAGCAGTGCTCCTATCCGGCTTCGAACTGGGGAGCAATGCCCTCTTGGGGTACGATGACGGCATCTTCGATCTGGGTTGACGCCTCGATCGGAGTAATGCGACCAGGAATTGTCCCAGGTCGGCGCACGTGCTTGAGCCACGGCTGGATGAACTCGGAGATCTTGTGCTCCTCGGAGAGCGTGAGCCAGAGCTTGATGTTGTGGTAGCCGGAGTAGACGAAGGGCTCCATGCAGAGCACCCAGAGCACCGACGCGGCAAGCTCTTGATCGGCCATCGGGCTCAGTACTTTGCCCGGGATGTGCCAGTAGACCGGGAACCATGGCTTGGTCGCGAGTCCCATGAGCATCGCGAGCATCCAACTCGAATACGCCGTGAAGAGGATGACCCCGAGTCGAACAATCGGGGTTCTGAAGCGAGATTGGTAGGGCGGGGACTCGATGAGGTTGATGAAGAGCAAGAGTCCCGATGAGATGAAGGTGAAGTGCATCAGGAGCATGATGTACTTGTTGTCTACTGCGTAGGTCATGATCGCTGGATAGAACCAGATCCACATCGTGAAGGTGAAGTACGCCAGGTCCACCCAGGGGTTGGTCACTAATCGAACGATGGGGCGAAGTACGCGACCTTCCTTGAGGTGGGTGACCAGCGTGAGATAGGCCGGCTCGAGTCGCTCGGGGATACCCAACCTCATGAGTCGCCATGGCTTGCCGTAGAGGATGAGGGGAGGCGCGCCGATCATCATGATGACGTGGAAGAGTGTGTGCGCCCAGAGGTAGACCATGGACCAGTACATGAGTGGCGACATCGCACCGATGATCCAGAGGGCCATGCCGGTGAGGAAGACCGGCATGGAGACGTGGTCGTATCCGAGCACCTCTTCACCGTTGGCTTTGCGTATCCTCGCAACCTGCCAGCCCCGATAGTACAGGACAAGGGGCACGATGATGAAGGGTATGGAGATCGCAGGATCAAGTGCCCAATTGTCAAGGAAGTACTTCGTAATCAGGCCAGCGTGCGAAGCAACTCCCGACATATTCATATCAGGGCTCACGAATTGCCTCCTCTGCGGCACCGTCCACAGCCGTGGTGCCGCCTTGACCCTATGTTAGCCAGCGGAACATCCAATGGTGAACCCGGTGACCCCTCCACTTCGTGCGAGTTCACTTTTGCAGCGGGCCGATCCGCTAACGTGAGAACGTGAACGAGCGTGCCACCGCAGGGGAGGAAGATTCTCTCCACCATTCGCATGATTGTGAGATCTGTGCGGAAGCTGCGGCTCGTGAGGATCGTCTGATGCGGAGGATCCGAGTACTCGAAGGAGAGCGACGACGTCTGCTTGCACAACTCGCCGCTCGCGATTTCGAACGTCCTCCACATTATGAGTGAACGGTCTTGAAGGGAAGCGAATCGATGACGCTGCCATGGGAGCTTCGTGCCGATGAGGTACCGCTGCGAGGTGATCGGTTTTGGGGTTTTCGGCGGGGCGAAGGTGCGCAAGCCATCGTGTTGCTCCATGCCTCGATCTGCGACTCGCGAATCTGGCGTCCCCTTGGTGACCTCATGGGGGCCGACGATGTCGTGCTGTATGGCTACGACCGTCCTGGGTTTGGCGGTACACCTGCCCCCAGTGCTCCACACAGCGTCGAAGACCTTCTCGAAGTGATCGACACCGAAGGACTCGAGCGTGTGACCCTCGTTGGCAACTCGATGGGTGGTGGTATTGCGTTGGCCTTCGCGGCGCTGCATCCCGAGCGCGTCGAGCGTCTCGTCGTCATTGCTCCGGCGCTGCCAGGGGCACCAGAGCTCGACACCATCAATCCACTCGAACTCGCGTGCATCGCACGGTACGAGGCCGCGCAAGGTTCGAGTAATGACGACGAACTCGTCGAAGTGCTGCTCGAAATTTGGCTTGATGGACCATTGTTTCGAGCCCCACGGGTCATTCCTGCGCTCCGTGACCAGCTCCGCGTCATGCTGCATCCCATCGCTCGTCGCCTCGAGCAGGCCGATGGCGACCTGTTCCTCATGGACCTCGATACGGAGCTTGCCCATCTCCCTATGCCAGTCCTGTCGCTGGTTGGCTCCCTCGATTTCTCCCAGGAGATCGCGAACGCCGAGCGGGTTGCCCGCAGGGCGCGCAGGGGGCGGAATATCGTGTTGGCTGACCGTGCCCACCTTCCTCATTTCGAGGACCCTTCGAGCGTTCGTGAGCTCCTTGTCGAGTTCTGTGCGACCACGTGATGGGTCGAGAGCTGCGTCGAGTGCGTGCCTCCTGAGC
>JBMFXL010000210.1:0-3673 GCA_049964275.1 Acidimicrobiales bacterium
GGCGAAGCGTGGTTGCAAGGTGAGAGCATTGTCATGCGCTATTGGCCCGACATCCCGACCCGTCTGACGAGCGATGGCTGGCTTCAGACAGGTGACATTATGCGCAGAGATGAAGAGGGCCGCCTGTACTTCTTGAGTAGGACCGGCGATAAGGATCTCATCAAACCGGGAGGACTCAATGTCTACCCCGCAGAGGTCGAACAAGTGCTCCTTCGCCACCCAGCAGTCAGTGGTGCCTATGTTTTTGGAGAACCCGATCCGACCTGGCGAGAGCGGGTGTGCGCAGTGGTAAGGGTCGAAGGCACGCCGGATGATGATCTCATCAGTGAGCTCAGCCAACTCTGTAGCTCCTCGTTGGCGAGCTTCAAGCGGCCGGGTGTCATCGAGGTTGCCGACGAGCGCTACGGTGATCAGGCATCGCTGACGCGATCTGTCGCAGCTGAGCGCTACCGTGAGTTCCACCAGGTTCAATAGCCCATCCTGAATGCTTGGTCATTCGTGTCCATGTCACGAAGCCGGATGCAGGGAGAGGGACTCGAGAGAGGAAAGGGGGCCGCACGCCGTGGCGGACATACAGTCGCGATCTGACCGCAAACGTGCTGATCGCATTGCGCATCTCGAGCGGGTCGCGGCCAAACTTTTTGCCGAACGAGGGTTCGAGGCCACCGGATTCGAAGAGATCGCGATGGCCGTGGACCTTCGGGGTCCAAGCTTGTACCACTACTTCCCCTCTAAGGAGGATCTCTTCCTCGGCTGCGTTCGTCGAAGTGCGGCTGAGGTGATGACCCGTCTCGAGCGCATCATCGAGGATCTCGATGACCCCGTCGAGACGCTTCGTGTGCTCTTTCGCGAACAGGTGCTCATCGAAGTGCGTGACTATCCCGAGTTCGTTCCCCTTTTTCTCCATCTCTTCCTACCGGTTGCCAGCCTGCAAGCGGAGGTCCTCGCACTCAGACGGGCCCATGGTGAAATCTTCGAGAGGGCTGCGCTCCATGCGCTCGGACGCTCCGATGGGTTGTCGACACAGGATCGAGTGCGACTCGAGATTGCCTTTGGGGCGTTGGCGTTTCTCCCGTCGTGGTATCAGCCCGGTCGAGCACTCTCTCCTGAGGCGCTTGCGGACGAAATGGCCGAGCGGCTCGTAGAGGTTGTGCTCTCGGGAGCTTCCGTTGGGGAGCACAGGTGAAAGGACGATGATGAAAGAGACCCTAGAAGTGATCGAGCTCGCAGATGGACGCACGCTCTCCTACGCCATCCACGGCGATCCCAATGGTGAGGCGGTCTTTGTGCACCACGGTACGCCATCGTCGGCGATGCATATCGCCCCGTCGGTCGCCGCGTCGGCATCGCGTCACGTGTTGAAGCTGATCACGATCGATCGTGCAGGCTACGGAGGGTCGACTCGTGATCAGGGCAGGAAAGTGGTTTCGGTGGTCGACGATGTCATTGCTCTCTCCGATGCCATGGGCATCGATGTCTTTGGCACCTGGGGTATCTCTGGAGGTGGCCCTCATGCGCTCGCGACGGCCGCGAGAGCCGGAGACCGGGTCGTAGCGGTTGCCACCTATTCGGCAGTAGCCCCCTTCGACGCGGAAGGTCTCGACTTTCTTGCGGGCATGGGTGAGGACAACCTCGAGGAGTTTGGCCTTGCCGTCGCTGATCATGACGGCCTCGCGCGGTTCCTCGCCAAAGGTCGTGAGGAGATGCTGCGGCTTGATGCCGAGCAATGGGCAGAGTCAGCGCGCTCGCTCATCTGCGATGCTGATTTCGCGGCGATCAAGGGCGAGGCAGGAGTTGCACTCATCGAGGCATCTCGGCACGGTCTCTCGGACTCCGTGGACGGGTGGTTCGATGATGACCTTGCCTTCGTCGCGCCTTGGGGATTCGACCTGTCAGAGGTCACCGTTCCCGCGCTCATCGTGCATGGGAGCGATGATCGGATGGTGCCCGTAAGCCACTTCCATTTCCTGAGTGGGAAACTTGGTCACGCCCAGACCCGTCTCCTCGAGGGCGAAGGGCACCTCTCGGTGGTTGACCGAACCATGGACGAGGTCCACGGGTTTCTTGCGGAGGCCATTCGGCGGACGCGAGCCTAAGTCGTCGGTCGCTTTCTCATCATCGCACTCCGGCGGCAGCGGCAGATCAATATGTCTTCCTGGTTGAAACCACGGTGCTCGAATACTACGATGCCAACCTCTGGTCGTGACTGAGAAGGGCGTGCGGAGATGACCTCTGTCTCGACCCAGATCGTGTCGCCGGCGAATACTGGTGCAGGAAAGGTGACGTTCTCCATCCCGAGATTTGCGACCGTGGTGCCAAGGGTGAGCTCGGGGACCGCAATGCCGATGACGAGTCCCAGGGTAAAGAGGGAGTTCATGAGAGGCTTGCCAAACTCATGGGCCTTGGAGAACTCGACATCGAGGTGCATGGGCTGAGGGTTCATCGTCATGGTGGTGAACAAGATGTTGTCAGCCTCGGTCACGGTGCGGGTGACTGCGTGGTCGTGGACCTCGCCTACGACGAACTCCTCAAAGTACTTGCCGCTAATTCTTCGACGCATGTTTCCTCCTGGGAGTGATGACTTAGAGTAACCTAGTCATGAGTTGAAATTCAAGCGATGAGTTGGGTTATGATCAACGGAGATCTGTGACTCGGATTGGAGCAGCAGAATGTCCACGAGTAATCAACACGCAAGTCGTACTGCGTTCCTAGAGGAAGGCTACGACATTCCCTGGGCGTTTTCAGACGAACATCGAGCATGGCAACGCGCACTCTCGCAGTTCGCTCACGAGGTTGTCGAACCCGAAGCAGCCAAACGGAGCATCGAGCGACGCTTCGATGCCGATCTGGTTCGTGAAGTGGGTCGGATGGGTTCATTTGGGCTGCTCATCCCGGAGCGTTTTGGTGGCGCCGGAGCCGATCTTCGTTCGTTGTGCATCGCGGCCGAGGAGATTGCGAAGGTCGACTCTTCGCTCGCGGTGACGGTGCACGTGCAAGCGATCTCCTTGGCGTTACTCGCCCATCTTGGCTCGGGCCGCGACGACTTACTTGCAGAGATCCTTCCCGATGCCTGTCGAGGCGAGACCTTCATCTCCTTTGGGCTCACCGAGCCGACCGGCGGATCAGATGCTGGCAACATCAAGACCTTTGCCCGTCGGGACGGAGACGACTGGATCATTAATGGTTCGAAGCAGTTCATCACGAACTCCGGTACTCCCTTTTCGAAGTACGTGATTTTGTTCTGCGCGACCGGACACTCCGAAAATGGTCGCCCTCCGGTGTCGGCGTTCCTCGTGCCCCTCGGCGCAGAGGGTGTGACGGTTGGTGAGGCCTATCCCAAGATGGGATGGCGATCATCCGACACCCATCCCCTCTACTTCGATGATGTGAGGGTCCCATCCTCCGCCCTTCTTGGGACGGAAGGTAAGGGCTATCGAGAGGCGCTCGCCTTTTTGACATGGGCTCGGTTGCCCATTGCAGCCATGAGCGCAGGACTCGCACATGGATGCCTCTCCGACGCCATGCGTTTCGTCACTGAGCGTGAGTCATTTGGCCGAAAGCTCGGCGACCATCAAGGAGTGGCCTTCCAAGTGGCCGAGATTGCCTCCCTCGCTTCGCTCGCGCGAGTGATGACCTACGACGGCGCCTGGAAGTACGACAACGGTAAGCCGAT
>JBMFXL010000211.1:0-3641 GCA_049964275.1 Acidimicrobiales bacterium
GTTGCGACCTTCGTCGGGAGTACGAACGCGTCCATTACCGGTCTCTCCGGTGCCTTCTCCGGCTGGTTCCTTTGGCCATACCTCATCGTGGCCATCATCCAGGTCTTTGCGATCAACTCGCTCGATCTCTACTCCTCAGGCGTTACCCTCCAGGCACTCGGACTACGCCTCAAGCGTTGGCAGGCAGTGGTGGTCGACACCGTCATCTGCACCGCGCTTGCGGGCTACGCGATCTTCGCGAACTCATTCAACAATCTCTTGAACGAGTTCATTCTGTTCATCATCGTGTGGGTAGCTCCCTGGACCGCCATCTACCTGGTCGACTTCGCACTCCGCAAATTCCGCTACTCCGCCGGAGATCTTCAGCGGCGCCGCAGCGGAGTGTACTTCCGCAACGGAGGAGTGCACTGGCCGGCCATCATTGCACAGATCGCTGGCATGGTCGCAGCGCTCCTCGGTCTCGATGCGTACCCCCACTACATCTCCCCCATCTCGAACTGGACGACGACGAAGACCTCCGGTGGTGGCGCTGACGTGTCGATCTTCCTCGGACTGATCGTCGCTGCACTGGTCTATTGGGTCCTCGCGAGTCGCGGTGTCGCCAAAGAGGTAACGCTCCAACAAGAACTCACTGATGACGAGATCGTCACCATCGCGGAATCGGAGAACTAAGCCTCCTCACGATCTTGCCATCACTACTCGCCGGTGAATGAGCGCGCGGCGCGTCGAACTCCCGGCGAGTATGGTGACCCTCGTTTCGACCACCACGTCAGCGACGCGGTGCCTCCCGTTTGGGGTAGCGGTGCTCACGCAGTGCGGTGAGAGTTCAAGAATCTCACGCTTCGTGACGATACCTGAATGTGCACGCGAACTGGACGAATGGTTTCCGCATACCCAAAGGGGACGCAGGGGAGAGTGGGCTCTCTCTCATCTCCGTGATCATCGCCTTCTCGATGTTCGTCGCGGTGCTTGCACCTGCCGCCGCACTGCTCCAACAGGGCACCTTGGTCTCGGGCAACGTGCAGAACCAGATCATCGCGGCAAACCTTGCGACCAAACAGCTCGAACTCATCCGCTCACAGGCGGATTACTCATTTGCCACGCTGGTAAACAACTACCTCGGCACGACCTCAACCACCGTATCGATCGGGAGCACGACCTACACGCTCACCCAGACGCTCGAATGGCAGCCCGGAAATTACAGTGCAGGTGGGTGTGGCACGAATGCGAATGGCAACGCAAGTCTTCAACCAGTGCTTACCGCGACCACAACGGTCAGCTGGCCTTCCATGAACGCTCTCCAGAAGCCCGCAACCGTCTCCACCTTCTTCACGCCACCGGTCGGCCAGTACTCAGCCAACTCAGGTGACATCTCTGTTCAAGTCCTTTCAGCCACGGGCACTGGTCAGTCCGACATTCTCGTCACGGTCACCGGTCCATCCGGAGGCACGACCACCACCACCACCGTCGATACCGACAATCAGGGCTGCGCGTTTTTCCCATTTCTCGCCCCTGGCAGCTACACCGCCTCCCTCACTTCACCGTCGGGTAAGAACTACGTCGATCCGAGCGGCAATGCAGCGCCAAGTACGACGCTTGGGGTGGTGACCGGCACCATCGCGACGTACCAGTTCTCCTACGACCAGGCGGCAGCCCTCACCCTGCCGGCACCCAATGCCGGGTATAGCCTTCCTGCGGGATTCGGCGTCACGCTCGCATCACCGAATCTTCCGGGACTTGGGACCATCGTCGACAGCACGATTCCTTCACCTAGTGCGAACGGTTCGATCACCTTCGACAATCTCTTCCCCTTCCCCTCGGGCTACGACGTATGGGTAGGGAGCTGTTACACCTATCAACAGGGCGCCAACTTCTCAGGAGTATCGGCCTCCGGGGTCACACCGGGATCGACCACTACCGCCAAACTCGCCTATGCGCCGGTTCAGGTCGAGGTCGTCGACAGCTCGGGCAACCCAGTGGCTGGCGCACAGGTCAGCGTCAACGTCATGGATCCCTCGTCGGGCTCGACACCACCTTACGACGTGAGCTGCCCTGGAACCTCTTCGACGAACTATCAGTTCACTGCGGTTTCATCTACGAGTGCAGGTCAGAATCTCGTAGAGGTACCGGTTGGCTACCTCCAGTTCGTTGCTACCTCAGGAGGCGCGACCGGCACATACCCTCTCGCCACTGCGTCGACCCCCTACGTCGATCTCACATCGGGAACGGGAGGTCCGATTGTCATCACGCTCTCCTGAACTCGCCCCGACACGACCCACTTCCCGATCTCAAGGAGACGAGGGGTTCACGCTCATCGAACTCACGATCGCGCTTGCGATCTTCTCGGTACTTGCGTTGCTCATCATGTACACCTTGACCGGCTTCATGTCGATCCAGGACTCCACGCTGAATCGGTTTTACGCAACCTCGCAGGCTCAGAACATCATCGATCAGTTCGCGCGCGACCTTCGTACCGCCGTGACGCCCCCAAACGTCAGTGGTATCACCTCACCATTCGTGTCGGTCACTCCGACCTCGATCACTTTCTATGCCGATCTCGGAGGGAGCTCACCAACTGAGATTCACGCATACATTGCCGCAACCAATGCAGGAGCGACGAACTGTCCGTGCGCCTTCCACGAGGACACCTACACCAATGGTGCCTGGCAAACACGAATCGACGGAACATACGTCGCATCGTCAAGCTCCATCTCGACGACCACCGTCTTCACCTACTACTCCGCACCCACCTCCCAAGTTTCCTCGCCAACACCCATCACCATCGCCTCCACGGGAGCGACCGCACCGACGGACAACGCAACCCTGGATCAAATTGCGCTCATCGGCGTCAACTTGCTGACCCAGATCAAACCAACGAGCCCTATCACCACGGTCAACACCTTGGTCGAGCTGCGCAATGTGGCATTTGATCCCAATCAAGGAGCTGGATAGCTATGCCCTCACCCCATCTCTTGCGCACGATCAGACAGAGAATCCGACGTCTCGCTCCCCTCGCTTCCGACCGAGGGGACGCCGTCATCTTGGTGGTGCTCGCGGTCATGCTCATGACCTTGATCCCCATCTCTCTCTTCACGACCTCACTCGCCCAGCTGCCTGTCGCCCAAGGCAACCAGGACTATCAACGAGCACTCGCAGCCGCCGAGGCTGGCGTTGCAGACTACGTCAATCGACTGAACCAGAGTTCACTCTCACAGTCCTCGAACTACTGGCAGTACAACGCGAACAACCTTCCCCCAGGGGGCAACACCGCATTCACTGGCTGGGAACCCGTCCAAGGAGCGCCAGGTGAGTACTTCCACTACTCGGTAGACGCATCCGTCGCGCAATCCCAAGGCACGGTCTACCTCACCTCGACCGGGCTCTCCTCCCACGGCACCGGCTCGGTCTACCGAACGGTGAAGGTGGGGCTTCGTACGCTTGGCTTCCTCGACTACCTCCTGCTGACCAACACGATGATGATCTCGCCGTACTTCGCGCCTTATACGGTCCGAAATCATGGTGGACAGCCGATGTCGGCCGCGATCGCCCAAAAGTACTGTGCCTACCAGTGGGATCAGCCCAATCCGTACTCGCCGACGGGATACGGTCCCGATCTCTCGACGACTGGCCCCGATGGCCAC
>JBMFXL010000212.1:0-3638 GCA_049964275.1 Acidimicrobiales bacterium
CGGCGAGGTTCGCGTAGTAGCGGGCAGGAGTGGCTTGTCGTTCCGGATGTACCCTGAGGGTCTCCGAGCGGTTATCGAGGGCTTCGGCAAAAACATCGCCGGCGGCGCCACCACTGCTCCACCGCTATCGTCCCTGGGTGCGGGTCTATGGTTTGCGGGAGGAGTCGCAGCCACTGCTGGGCTGGCTATGGTGCACGCAACGATCGCGGCGCGGCTGATCGCGCTCGGCGAATATCTGGTCGTCGGGGTACTTCAGTACTTCGAAGCACGTCGAGTCGGTCGATTCTCCTGGTCCGCCCTGGTGCTGTTACCGCTCGTGCAGGCGAGCTTCGTCGGTATCTTCCTGCTCTCGATCCTTCGCAAGGTGGTCATCGGAAGGGTGAAGTGGAGGGGGCAGTCCCTTCGGACTCGGAGTCGATGAGCGGCCAAGTGAGTGACTTGCTTCGAACTGCGGCGAGGTCAGACGAACGTCGGGTCGAATGCCATGACTATTTTATGGCTCATGGCATTCCGAACGCGGGGCAAGTAAGAGGGCCGATGTCATCAGGGCGGTGTTGAGGTGTCGCACTTTGGGATCGTGATGCGGGTGGGTGTCTCGATCGTCTTCTGGGTGAGCACCTCTGTGGTCATAGGCTTCTTGGGAAATCGCATCCCACTTTCGCGCTTGGATCTCCTTGCGCGTCGATGGCTTCCATTTGGATTCGAGCGCTGGGGCGACTGGTACGAGGCGCGCTTACACATTCGAAGATGGAAACGATTCGTGCCTGAGGCAGGGAAGAACTTTCGCATGGGCTTCGACAAGTCGACCCTGCAGGCACGCGAGTCAGTCGCAGTGACGAGACTCCAGTTGGAGTCCGTACGCGCGGAGATCGTTCACCGTTGCCTGCTCATTCTCGCCCTGGTGCCAATGGTGTGGCTACCTGGCCCCTTCGTCGTAGTTCCCATTGTTTACAGCGCGGGTGCAAATCTCCCATGCCTTGCAATCGCCCGCTACAACCGACTGAGGGCGACCCAAACCATCGTGCGGTTGCGGGCGAGAGGGCGCTAGTTCGCTTGTGTCTCAGGTGTACCCATCGCAGGCGCTCCGTCGTCCTCTTGGCTGGTGGCATCGGCGAGGGGAGCAAGTAGGGGTACGTCCCTGAAGAGCGACGCGCGGTAGAACGCGAGCTCATTCACGCTTTCCCGAATGTCATCAAGCGCTCGGTGCCCCATGGCCTTTTGCGGCGCCGACTTGAGCGCCTCGGGGTACCAGCGTCGTGCGAGCTCTTTGATGGAGGACACGTCGACCGATCGGTAGTGGAGGAACTCCTCGATCTGGGGAAGGTGTTCGGCGAGAAAGCGCCGGTCAGTGCCGATCGAGTTGCCACAGAGAGGAACGGTCCGTGGCTTGGGGATGTGCTTGGTGAGAAACTCCATCGTCTGTGCGTTCGCTTCCTCGAGGGTTACTTGGGAGAAGGCAATCTCTGCTAGCAGGCCGGATCGACGGTGCATCGTGGTGACGTAATCGTCCATTTCCCCAAGCTGTTCCTCGGTGGCCCTCAGCACGATGTCAGGACCTTCTTCTATGATATTGAGGTCGTCGTCGGTGATGAGAGTGGCGATCTCCACGATGACGTGTCGTTTTGGGTCGAGACCGGTCATTTCGAGATCCATCCATGCGAGCATTCCTCTATGTTAGAGGTCGATATCAGGTTGGGAGAAATGGAGTACCGACCCGTGGAGTACGAAGAGCGGCCATCGAGCCGTCCGTTCGTGGTGGTTCCCACCTACGAAGAGGCCGAGAACATTGAACGGGTCGTCGGTCTTATTTGTGAGTCCGTTCCCAATGCGACCGTGCTCGTCGTCGACGATTCGTCGCCTGACGGTACCGCTGAGATTGCGAAGAAGCTGGCAGAACGAGGCATGCCGGTACAGGTCATGGTTCGAGAAGGGAAGCTCGGGCTCGGGAGCGCGTATCGAGCGGGATTCGCCGAAGCAGTGAGGCAAGGTGCTACCGCGTGCATCGAAATCGATGCCGATCTCTCCCATGACCCGAAGGCAATTCCCGAACTGTTGGCCGCATGTGATCGTGGGGCAGCTCTTGCGATCGGTTCGCGTTACGTGACGGGTGGCTCATCTCCGGGACTCTCTCCCTTCCGCCTCTTGATTTCCCGAGGCGGCAATCTGTATGCAGCGCTTCTCCTTGGCATCACCGTGCGCGACGCGACGGCCGGATTTCGGTGTTATCGGCGGGAGACGATCCAGGGGATCGATCTCGATAGCGTGCGAGCGGACGGATACGGCTTCCAGGTGGAGATGACCTACCTCGTACATAAGAACGGCGGCCGGATCGACGAAATCCCCATCGAGTTCCGTGATCGTGAAATGGGTGGATCGAAGATGTCGGGGCGAATCGTCGCGGAAGCCATGGTGCTTTGCACCTTGTGGGGCTTAGCGAGAGTCTTCCCTCGGCTCGGGACGAGACGGGTAGAAGAGTCCGTGGTGCGCATTTTCCGTGACGTCTACGAAAGAGTGGAGCATTTCGCGTCGAATGCTCGTCACTAGCCGATGTCGACATCGCTGCCGTACGTAAGGCTTGACCCCGCAGCCCTCGCACCCTCATATGCCAAGGATGGGGACGCCGGACTCGACCTTTCGAGCGTAGAAGCACTTACGCTCGCGCCGCTGTCGCGTGCGCTGGTCCGTACGGGGATCGCGATTGCGCTGCCTCGAGGCATGTGTGGGCTCGTCCTTCCGCGGAGTGGTCTCGCGGCGCATTCGGGTATCACGTTGCTCAATGCACCCGGCCTTATCGATTCGGGCTATCGAGGAGAACTCAAGGTCGTCCTCTACAACGCTGATCCATTGAACTCGTTCGAGGTGGAGGTAGGTATGCGCATCGCGCAACTGCTCGTCATGCCATTCCCCGCCATCGCGCTGGTCGCGCAACAGGTACTCGACGACACCGAACGGGGTGCAGGTGGGTTCGGACACTCGGGACTTCATGGAGCAGTCCCACAACCATGAGTCGCCCGCTGGCTCCACTTGATGCGGTGCTTTGGTACCTCGAGACCGAACGTCAACCGATGCATGTGGGGGCGATCCTCGAGATCGCCGATTATCCAAATGGCAAGATTGGCTTCGACGGTCTCGTGAGTGTCGTGGCCTCCAGGCTCGACCAGCTTGGTTGGCTCAGGGAGATGGTGGTGGAGTCCACAATCCCCCTCATCGCACCACGTTGGGTCGACGACGAGCAGTTCGATCTCCGTAACCATCTCGACCATGAGCGGGTGCATTCGGAGGACGCCTCACTTTCTAATTCCGTCGTTGCCGAGGTAGTGAATCGACTCCTTTCGACCCCGCTTCCTCGGACGCGGCCCCCTTGGTCGATTACCTATGTTGAGACCGATGGCCCGCGTGATCTGGTAGTCGCACGCGTGCATCACGCCTCTCTCGACGGCTCACTCGGCATCACGAGTCTGGCGACCTTGCTCGACTTCGCACCGGTCGAGGTCGAGCCACTTGAACTCCGAGCTCCTCGGACCGACATACCGAAGGGGAGTGCGGAACCCAGCCCCCCGAAGGTGAGCTTGATCGAGAGTCTTGGTTCGCTCCCGGGAGAGATTCTTGGGCGGATGCGAAGTGCCTCGGCTTTCGTC
>JBMFXL010000213.1:0-3609 GCA_049964275.1 Acidimicrobiales bacterium
CGAGACGGAGGGTCAACAACCAGAGGCATGCCTTCCCGGCCAGTCTGAGGCGCGATCGCGCGTCGCAAGCGAGTGTCACGAGAGGGCCCATGTTCAGATTGTGCCGGTCGCACGTTGGTCAGCAACCCGACCGAGTAGGTCGCGCGACATTCCCATCGCGCCAAATTGGTGGGCAGAACAAATGCGGTGCGCGCCCACTCAAAGTTTGATCACGACATTTGCTCTGCCCCTACCGACTACTACGTCAGGCCAGATCACATCACGTCGACAAGCTCGGTCGAATCGCGAGCTCCTCACACTTCTCCACACACCCACGAACCTGGCGGTCATCCGCGCCCGCTAGATCGAGTGTGCGGGGATCACCCCAAGACGCCCCGCCTGGTAGTCCTCGAACGCCTTCTGGAGCTCATCTCGAGTGTTCATGACAAATGGTCCGTACCACGCGACTGGCTCACCGATCGGGCGCCCACCGAGTATCAGAATGTCAAGGGTCTCCGAACGAGAATCCTCAGGGGAACCACCAGTGAGCTCAATGACATCACCTGATCCCAACACTGCCAACTGGCCAGTCTGCACTGCAACGCGATTTGGACCTACCGTCCCTCTTCCTGAGAGGACGTACGCGAGCGCGTTGAACTCGGTCGGCCAGGGAAGGACCAACTTCGACCCGGGATAGACCGTTGAGTGCACGAAATTGATCGGCGTATAGGTCGAACCCGGCCCCTTGTGGCCATCGACCTCTCCGGCGACGATCCTCACTAGCGAGCCGGCGTCCGCACTCGCCACAAGTGCCACCTCTTGGGACTCGAGGCTCTGGTAGCGGGGGGCTGTCATCTTCTGTGCAGCCGGAAGGTTGACCCAAAGTTGGATGCCATGGAAGAGCCAACCAGAGATCACCAGCGATTCCGGTGGCTTTTCGATATGGAGAGGCCAGCACCTGCAGTCATCCACTGAGTGGCACCATTGGTGATCGTTCCGCCTCCGCCATTGGAGTCCTGATGATCGAAGGTCCCATCGATCATGTAGGTCACTGTCTCGAATCCACGATGCGGATGCCACGGCGTACCTTTCGGCTCACCGGGGGCATAGTGGACCTCGCCCATCTGGTCCATGTGGATGAAAGGGTCCAAAAGTTCCTGCGCAACTCCGGCAAAGGCACGGCGAACGGGAAATCCTTCACCTTCATAACCTTTTGGGGCCGTCGTCACCGACACGACGGCGCGGGGACGCTCCTTTGAAGCATCGATCTCACGAATCCGAGAGAGCGAGAGCAAATTCTCAACTGTTACTGCAGGCATCAGGCCACCTCCGAACCTTCACCGCTCACAACACTAGTTGCGTATGCAACATTCCCCGAAAACCTCGCCTAGTACCCGAGAAGATTTTGCTTACGACACATAAGGTTCTGCCTTGCGATAACCTCAAAGTGCTTACTGTACGGCACCGACTCCTCGAGGGTTCGCCCGCGAGGAGAAGGTGCACCGTAATCTTGCATTAGCTCCGCTTACGACGTGACGTCTCAAACAGCGCTACCGTGGCGGCGGCTGACACATTCAGCGAATCGATCTTTCCGAACTGAGGAATCGAGGCGAGCGCGTCACAACGCTCCCGAACGAGTCTCGCAAGGCCCTTGCCCTCTGACCCGAGAACGAGCGCCACTGGTGCGTCGAGCAGATCGAGGTCGTAGATGCTCGTAGTCGCCGAAGGGTCGAGCCCAACGATCCACATACCGAGTTCCTTGAGTTCTTCAAGCGCGGCAGGGATACCGGGAACCACGCTAAACCGCAAGTACTCAATCGCTCCGGCAGCCGACTTCGTCACCGTTGGGGTCACCTTCGTGGCCCGACGCTCTGCGAGCACTGCCCCAATAAATCCTGCACACTCCGCACTGCGGAGGATGGCTCCGAGATTGCGAGGATCGCTCACATGATCGAGGACAACCACGTTTCCGAGACCCGAACGTGCTCGGATGAGCTGACCAAGGGGTTGGTCGTCAAGTGGTTGTGCGAAGGCCACCACGCCTTGGGAGGCATCTGAAGCGACCGCTCTCTCAAAGCGTCCGCGAGCCACTGAAACCAATGGCACACCCCGCTGAAGAGCGAGTTCCGCGATTTCCGCAACGATTCCCGTCCGATCGAGGTCCTGGTCGAACCAGATCTCGTGAATCTTACGACGTTTTGCACGCAATAGTTCGAAGACTGCTCGCCGTCCCTCGACCTGCTCGCCTCCCACGCCAACCTTGCGCGGGGTCGCCCTCCTCGGGCCACCAGAAGCGACGATGTGGCCACGGGCCCTGTTCGATCGTTGTCCACGTTGTGGCATCAGACTCCAGTCATCAAAACCGACGCGAGAGCCGCGATACCCTCACGCCGTCCAATCGCCCCGATACCTTCGGTGCGCTTCGCCTTCACGGAGATGGGCGCACCGAACCGCTCACTTAGTAAACGCTCCATCTCCTTACGATGGGGCGCGAGCGCCGGGGCCTCGCAGATCAACGTCACATCCCCGTTAACCAGGCGGTAACCCTCACTCCTGCAACGTTCCAGTGACGTTTCCAACAGCCACATTGAATCAGCACCTCGGTAGATGGGGTCGGACGCTGGGAAGTGATCCCCGATCCCTCCGAGCCCACATGCGCCAAGGACTGCATCCCCGAGTGCATGCAAGCCAACATCCGCGTCGGAGTGGCCCTCAAGTCCCGGCCCATTGAGCGTTACTCCGCAAAGCACCAGGGATCGAGTAGGGTCCGAAGAGAACCTATGGGAGTCGAAACCAAGACCAGTTCGCATCAACAACGGCTGTTCCGTAGTCTTCACCGCTCCTCCACGTTCATCAAGATCAGATCGATAAGTAATCTTGCGATTCCCGATCTCGCCTTCTACGAGTACAACCGGATATCCCGCTAGCTCAGCAAGGTGAGAATCATCACTTGCCTCCCCAAGATCCCGGTGCGCCACACTAATTGCCTCGCGCGTAAAGCCTTGTGGGGTCTGCACCGTCCGCAATCGCTCTCTCGGCAGCGTATGTGCTACCTCCCCCGCATCCACGAGCTTGACCGTATCGGTCACTGGCAACACGGGCACTACCGCATGATGACCCAATGAGAGAGCCGATATCACTCGATCAAAGAGTGCGCCTGACGCAAATGGCCTCACGCCGTCGTGAATGAGCACGTGCGTCGCCGAATCGGGTAGTACGGACAATCCATTCCGCACACTCGAAGACCTCGACGATCCGCCCGCAACCACTCGGTCGTAGCGATGAGAGAGGGCTTGAACATGGTCGACTGGCACTACGACCACTACTCCATCGACATGAACCCTTGTTCCCTCAATGGTCGCGTCCAGAACCGTCCGATCGCCTAACGACTCGAACTGTTTCAGTGATCCAAAGCGGCTTCCGGTGCCGCCTGCGACGACGACACACCAGATTTCCACGGGTCAACTCAATACGGAGTCGAGCTTCGCCTCGGCATCATCTACCGAACAGTCCAAAGCGAAAGTCAGCTCGGAGACCAGCACTTGCTTAGCCTTCGAAAGCATACGCTTCTCACCGGCCGAGAGCCCCTTGTCCTTGTCCCTGAGGCTAAGATTGCGCACCACCTCGGCC
>JBMFXL010000214.1:0-3609 GCA_049964275.1 Acidimicrobiales bacterium
CTCTCTCGGTCGCGCTTTGTGGGTCGGCACCGTTCTCGTAGTGCCCTTTTGCCACGGAAAGGAGGAACAAGGTGTAGTCCATCGCAACACCGAAGACCATGGCGCCGAAGAACAGCGGCGCCCAGGCATCGACGAAGCCCTGCGGATGGAATCCCAGCAATCCAGCGAGATCACCGTTTTGGAAGATGAGCCGTGCCACGCCGAATGCTGCACCAATCGAGAGTCCGGTCATGGCCATGCCCGCAAGTGCGATCAGTGGCGCCCGCAACGCGACGACGAGGAGAAGATAACCCACGAGCGCGAGTAGCCCGAAGACGATAGGCGTGTCGTGGGTGAGCGTGGACTGAAGGTCGAGGTTCTCCGCTGCTGCGCCACCGACGAGTGATCCGACAGGTAACTGAGAGCGAACGTCTTGAAGGGTGGAGGCGAGATCCACCGACGATGGGCCCTGTGTGGGCACGGCGCTAAGGAGCGACCACGTGGCGTTCGAGCCCATTGGCAGGACCGCGTCGATGCTGGGGAGTCGTCGTAGCTGGTGTTCGGCGAGGCTCCGCTCGGACGTGGGTACGAGGACGTCGAAGGTAGCAAGCGCTCCAGATCCGAATGCGCCACTTACGGCTTGGTAGCCGATGTGAGCGTTCTGCTGGCCGCCGATCACGTTGATCGATGGCATCGAGGTACGCAGGCCGAAGACCGGAAGAGCGGCGATCACCAGGAGCGCGACTGCGGCAGTTCCAATCCAGAGTGGTCGGCGCCAGATGACTCGGGCAAAGTGATGAAGATAGGTGAGGGCGTCTGGGTGTGATGAGGGGTGAGCGCTCCGGTTGCGGCGAATGCTGCCGAGGTTGACTCGGTCACCGAGTTTGATGAGGACGATCGGGAGCAGCGTGAGAGTAGCGGCCAGTACGGCGACGACCGACAACATGATGCCAAGTGCCATGGAACGGAATGCCGGGCTCGGGACGATCTCGATGGCTGCGAGTGAGCCGAGTACCGTGACCGCGGAGAAGGCGACTGCTTTCCCGGCGGTGTCAAGCGTGTCCTCGATCGCGCGGATGCTCCGCAACTTCGGGTCAAGGCCTTCTGGCTGGGTCGCAAGCGCCTGACGGAAGCGGGCGACGACAAAGAGTGCGTAGTCGATACCGAGTGCGAGGGCGAACATGAGCGCGAAGTTGAGTGCCCAGATGGAGATGGGTACCAGGCTATTGAGAAGCACGAGGGCACCAGCGGCGACAACGAGTCCCACCAGTGTGAGCATGAGCGGTAGCCCGGCTGCGACGACGCTACTAAACGCCACGACGAGAATGGCCAAGGTGACCGGCCAAGAGAGCATCTCTGAGTGCATCATTGCGGAGTGATTGGTGGAGTTGAAGTCTGCCCAGAGTGCGCTCGAGCCTGTTAGCGCAACGGTGACGCCGTGTCCCGAGAGCGCGCCGAGTTGTGGGGCAAGCGTCTGCGCGACCTGAACCATGGTGTTTGTGGAGGCACCTGCGCCACCTTCGACGATGGCGACATGACCGTCACGGGAGATCGAGATCCCTGGAGTGGGTGGAACCACCTTCGCGACATCTGGCGCCTGCGTGAGAAGGCGAATGGCGCGATTGGTCGCCAGGATGGCATGGGGGTCGTTTGAGACCTGGTGGTAGGGATCGGAGATCACGACCTCGAGTGCGGAAGAGCCGAGGCCTTTGAACTCCGTTCGGATGATGTGTCGTGCGTGAACCGACTGGGAGGTGGACACATCCCATCCCGCTCCGGCAAGCGAGTTCATCGCGCGGGGTGCGAAGAATCCGAAGACGATCACAATGGCAAGCCAAGCTCCGATTACGAGCCGGGGACGAAGTCCGACCCATCGTCCTAGACGACGGAACGGACGGTTCGAGATGGACGGGGTCTCGGGTGCGTCGAAAGACGACTCGGGTGCGACGTTCATGAGAACCTTTCATGATGAGAGATAAATCGAGGTCGATTCCCCGAGGGTTAGATACCCATAGGGGTATAGGTAGTGTAACCACGTGTGGGCGGAATCCGTCCCCCTCCCGAAGATGGTGAGGTTAGGGGTCATCGAATGATTTCGGTGGGAGGGGTGAGCTTCTCGCTACATTCCCTTGAAGGTGCGGAGAGGAATGCCTTCCGTACTTCGTCGGTTACGCGACGAGCGCGAGAAAGACGAGGGCTGGTTGGCTGAGCGCTCTGTCGGCACGATATGCGGCACGAATAGAGCGAGTGAGCTCGAGCCCTTGAACCGTGACGACGGTAAGTGCTCCGCTATCGATCTCGTCTGCGACGGCGAGTGAACTCATGACAGCGGGCGCGAGGCCGGAACGTATCGCGGCCTTGATTGCCGTGGTTGATGCGATTTCGGCAAACGGAATCACCTGTCTGCCGAGTGCGGCGACCGCTTCCTCAAGGACCTCTCGAGTACCTGAGCCCTGTTCTCGCAGCAGGAGTGGCGTCTTGACGAACTCGTCGACACTGACCTTCGACGCACGCTTTGACCATGGATGGCCCGATGACACGACGACCACTAGACGGTCTTTGCGGATGGTCTGGGTTTCGAGATCCGAGGGTGCACGGGGACCTTCGAGAAATCCGAGTTCGACCCGGCCTGCGCGCACCATCTCGGCGACCTGGGTGGAATTACCCATCTGAAGGGCAACCCCGGTGGCTGGAGAGTGGTGGCGAAAGGTGGCAAGCCAGTTGGGGATGAGATACTCCGCAACGGTCAGGGAGGCGCCGAGCTCAAGGTGTGCATGATGGTCCGATCGAAGGGCCTGCGCGGCGGCTTGGAGGGATCTCACCTCATCAATGATCTTTCCCGCCCACTCGACCACCACCTCACCCTGGGTCGTGAGCACCGTACCGGACCCTCTGCGCTGCACAAGCTTCACACCGAGCACGCGTTCAAGGTCGCGTATACGCATACTTGCTGCGGGCTGAGAAATTCGATGGACCTCCGCGGCCCGGGTGATTGACCCCATCTCAGCCACACTCCTCAAGAGATCGAGGGAGATAAGGTCGGGTATCGGATGGGTCAGAATCATAATCCTTGCTTATGATACCATCACGAGGTCGAGTCGTAGGGAGCGCTTTCGCGTTCGTATGGTGGAGCAATGACTCAACTCTCTCGCTCCACTCAGACCGCTTCGGAAGTCGCTCCGCATCGATCGTCGAGTTGGAGCGTGATGACTCAGACGGTACCAGGGCTGCTTGTCGCGGTCGCGATCGCGGTCGCCGCGACCATCCTTGGACAGCAGGTGCCGGTCGTTGGAGGACCAGTCATCGCCGTGGTGAGTGGCGTGCTCCTTTCCTTGAGGCTTCACGGACGTGCGAGCCTTCGTCCCGGCGTTCGATTCGCGTCGCGATACGTACTGCAGATGTCGGTCGTGTTGCTTGGTCTCGGCCTGTCGATGAGTGAAGTTGCGAAGGTAGGGGTCTCATCACTGCCAGTGCTCCTCGGATCTCTTGCTGCCGCGCTTGGCGTAGGTCTCCTCGTGGGCAAACTGTTCGGGCTTGACCGAGATCTTCGGCTCCTCATTTCCGTTGGCACCGGAATCTGTGGCGCGTCCGCGATTGCCGCGACCTCGGCAACGATAGGTGCGGCTGAGG
>JBMFXL010000215.1:0-3583 GCA_049964275.1 Acidimicrobiales bacterium
CTGCTTTTGTGACACTTGGTGCCTACGCTCATGCCATGAATCGATCCTCGGGCTTTGAGTGCATGTGCTGTGGAAACGTCACGATCCGATGGGAAGGTCGGTGTCCTCGCTGCAAGGAGTGGGACTCACTTCGGGAATCATCGCCGCAGAGCCCGCGCAATTTCACGGAGGTCCGACTCATCGCAGACGACCGTCCACGCGTGATTCGTCCTCGGTTGTGCGCCGTTGACGTCGCCGGCTTTGACGACCTTTTGGATGGCGGACTGGTTGGCGACTCCTCGACGCTGCTTGGTGGTGAGCCAGGCGTTGGGAAGTCGACACTGATCGCCCAGATCGCGCGGTCGTTCGCTGGTCAAGGTCTATCGCTTCTCTACATCTCAAGTGAGGAGTCCGAGGCACAAGTACTCGAGCGACTCGATCGTCTCGGCGGTGCTCGCGGAGTCGGCGTGGTGTCCACGAGAGACGTCCGTGCGGTGGTTGATTGGATCACGTCGAGCGATTACCAAGTGGTATTCATAGACAGTTTGCAGTCGCTCTCGCTCGAGGGCGTGGACTCGGGGAGTAGCTCGCCTCAGGCATTACGAACCATTGCCGAACTCCTTTCGAGTGCAGGGAAGGCGGCGGGTGTCGCGCTCGTAATGACCAGTCAGATCAACAAAGAAGGCGCGCTGCTTGGACCCAAGGCCATCGAGCACGTAGTGGACACTGTCTTGTACCTGGAGGGTGAACGTGATCTCGAGGTGCGTACCTGTCGAGTAGCGAAACATCGATTCGGGCGGGCACCACGCAGCATGGGCTTCATCATGGAGAGTGATGGACTCCGGGCGATTTCAGACCTAGGGAGATCTGAACTGCTGATGCGACCGCATGTTCCAGGTCGTGTGGTGGCGCCTGTCATCGAGGGAGGTCGGGCCCGGCTTGTGGAAATTCAGGCGCTGGTAGCGAGTTCGAGCATTGCAGGACAGCGAGTGAGCTGTATCGGACTCGAAGGGGCGAGGGTCGGAATGATCCTGGCCATACTTGAGCGTTACTGCAGACTAGGACTTGGGGGCGGTTCGCATCTCTATCTTCAAGTAGATGGTGGAGTGGATGTGCGTGACCCTGGTGCGGATCTCCCCATCGCATTTGCAATTGCCTCGGCGATTCGAGGGGAGCCACTCGTGAGCTCGGTAGTGTTCGTTGGCGAGCTGTCCCTGCTTGGGGAGATCCGTCCTCCTCGGTACCTCGTTTCCCGTTTCGAGTATGCCGCTACCTTTGGGATGTCGTTCTTTTCGATGCTCGATCCCGGGCGAACGGGTAGCTGGCCCAGCCTTGCCGAGCTTGTCGGGGCGGTGGGTTTGGGAGCGGTGCAGGTCAGAGCGGTAGGATGATGACGTGGACAAACGCATTGATTCGGTATTCGTTGCAGCGTTGCGGCAAGTTGCACCAGGGAGCCCTTTACGGGCAGGACTCGACCGAATCGTACAGGCCCGGATGGGTGCTCTCGTCGTTCTAGGCGACAGCGCGGAAGTGCTCGCGATATGTTCTGGCGGATTCTTGGTTGATGCCGAGTTCTCTCCGCAGCGACTCTATGAGCTTGCCAAGATGGATGGCGCGATCGTCTTGTCTCGCGATGGCTCTCGCATCGCCCGTGCGAACGTACACCTGGTGCCAGACCCAAGGGTTCCGACGAGCGAGACAGGAACGCGTCACCGCACCGCGGAGCGAGTCGCCCGCAGCATTGATGTGCCGGTCGTTGCCCTCTCAGAGGAGCTTGCGGTGATCACCGTCTATCGAGGTGACTACAAGCGACAGCTTCGGTCGATTCCTGCCGTGCTTTCTCGTGCCGATCAGGCACTTTCAACCCTCGAACGATACAAGGAGCGCCTCGATTCGGTGATGAGCACGCTGAACTCGCTTGAACTTCGCCATGAAGCGAAGTTCAAGGATGTGCTCCTCGTACTCCAGCGTGCCGAGATGGTTCGCCGCATCTCTGACGAGATCGAATGGTATCTGATCGAGCTAGGGGACGACGGGCGTCTCCTAGCGCTCCAGCTTGACGAACTTTCGCTCGATATCCGTGGAGACTACGAGTCGGTAGTGACCGATTTCCTTGGTCCCTGTACGGAGGTCGATGTCCGCCGCATCATGGACTTCCTAGGAAGCCTCACGACTGAACAACTGCTTGACACCAAGCTGATCGCGCAAGGAGTCTCCTCACTCACCAGCTGTGCTGATCTTGTGGGGATCACCTCGCCAAGTGAGTCGCTTCAAGCGTCTATTAGGTCGAAGGGCAAGCGCATATTGGCGCAGGTCCCCCACATTCCTGTGGATGTCCAAGACCGCATATTGAGCCGTTTCAGCTCCCTCGAGGAGCTCATGAACGTGTCTGAGTTTGATCTCGCGAGAGTGGACGGCGTGGGCGACAACTGGGCGAGGGCGATCAAGGAGTGGCTTGTCGCTGAGGCCTAGCGAGCCTTATCGTGCGATGGCCTCGAGCTTGTCCCGATCGAGGATTCGGTAGGTGTGGTCCTTCACCGAGAGGAGCTCACTCTTGATGAGTGTAGAGAGCGCCTTGTTGACCCGCTCTCTCGATGCACCGATGAGACCGGCGAGCTCCTCTTGGGTAAGTGGTAGGTAGAACTCGTCCTTGCCGCTCGATAGCTCGAGCAATCGTTTTGCAGTCCTTCCCGAAACATCGAGAAACATCGCATCGGCGAGGGCATCGTCGGTGGACTTCAGCCGACTTGCGAGGAGTTCCACCATTCCCCATAGCAGCTGCGGCCGTCGTCCAAGTGCGGCACGAAATGCGGTGTAGGGTATGCGAAGCAACTCGGTCCTCTCAAGGGCTCGGGCCGTGGCAGAACGACTCTGCGCATCGAAGAGGCCCATTTCTCCGAGAAGGTCGCCCCTCTCCATGAGGGCCACGATCGATTCCTTTTGTGGACTTACATGCTTGATGACTCCGACTCGCCCGCTGGCCACGACGAACATTGCATCTGCGGGCTCGGCTTCTTTGAAGATCACCTGGGAGCGCAGATAGGTGACCTTGCGCAATGAGTGGAGGACCTCTTCGAGGGACGCGGGGTCGAGAATGCGGAAGAGCGCATTCTCCTGGAGAAGCGTGCGTGGATCGACGTAGCTAATGCCGTGCCCCCTCTTTGTGCCACGAGAACCTCTGCCGTCCTCGCCTGGTAGAATGTTATGCGAATTACGACGGCAAAGGTACTTGTCGTCAAGGCCCGCAATGGGAAGTTTGGGAGAATACGTGACGTTTGATGTTGGCGATAAGGTTGTCTATCCGCACCACGGCGCAGCCATAATCGAACGTCGGGAGAAGAAGACCGCGTTTGGCGAGGAACGTGAGTTTCTCGTGCTTCGTCTCGCCTACGGTGACTTGACACTGATGGTTCCTGCGGAGAACACCGACGAGGTTGGGCTCCGTGAAGTTATCAACGACGAAGAAGTCGAAGAAGTGTTTGCCGTACTTCGCAAGAAGGAGGCCAGAATGCCAACGAACTGGTCCCGGCGATACAAGAATCATGTAGAGAAACTCAAGTCCGGAGACATCTACCAAGTGGCCGAGGTGGTGCGCAATCTTAGC
>JBMFXL010000216.1:0-3575 GCA_049964275.1 Acidimicrobiales bacterium
ACCGCAAGCACCAAGAACCAAAGCGCGTACCGATCGGCCATACGGACGAGCGGAGCCTTCTGCGACTCCGCCTCGTGCACCAGCCGGACGATGCCGGAATACGTACCTTCCGCCGCGGTGGTCGTTGCCTGCAGATCAAAGGCATCTCCCACATTCACCACGCCACTGCGCACGAGATCGTCCTCTGCTCGCTCGACCGGGAACGCCTCGCCCGTGAGCGCAGATTCGTCTAGGATCGCCTTCTGACTCATCACTCGACCATCGGTCGGGACGATGTCGCCCCGGCTCACGCTCAGTAGGTCGCCCGGCACGATGACCTCCACTAGAACCTTCTCGATGGCGCCACCTCGCCTGCGACGTGCCCATCGCGGTGCGCGGGCAAGGAGGCCCCGAAGCTCCCGCTCGGCTCGCTGGGACGCGAAGTGCTCCAGCGCTCGTCCCGTGGCAAGCATCATCGAGATCACCGCACCTGCAAGCTCCTCGTGCACGACGAGCGTGCCAACGAGGGCCAGCAGCGCGACGATATCTCCACCGAGGCGGTGATCAAGGATGCTTTGGTAGATCCACCACGACGCTGCCACCACGCCGATCGAGGTGGTCAACACCCACGCGATGGTCATAACCCCTCTCGCGCCTACCAGCCACGCAAGACCGCCACCTGCGAGTCCAAGGAGAACCACCACGAGCAGTACGAGCTGACCGTTGGTTCGGGTGAAGCGGATGGCCTGCCGTAGTCTCGATCCCGTCATTCCCCAAGCATGGGGTACGTCGTCGCCATGCATCAGGGACAAAAGTCCATGACATGCCAGCGCACGGTCAATGGCGACCCATCCTGCGGCGCGAAGAGAGCCTTCCGGACGGGCACAGGCGAAACCCAGTTCCGAGCCCAGTTCCCAGGCAACCCTCCATGTATGTGGAGGGGACATTTGCCCCTTGAAGTGGACGAAGGTCCGAATCACAGTTGTCCCAGAGAGTCTCGGGCCATAGGTGAGCGTCACTTGGAACGGGCTCTCAGTGGACTACCTGAGCGCATTGGTAAATCCGGGAGATTGAGGAGGGGTCATGAAGATGCGGGATCGCATCATTATCGGAATCCTGAGCGCGGCACTCGTCGTCTCCGTCGGAGTGAACGTCATATTCGCCACAAGGTCCTCGGCCTCGCCCCCTCCGAGCAACTCTCCCACAGTGCCTGCCTCGCCTACCGATCCCGCACTCGGACTTCAGCGTGATTACGTGCAGGTGGTGAATGCCGTGCGGCCATCGGTGGTAGAGATCGCCACCACGAGCGGACTCGGCTCAGGGGTGATCTACGATGCCTCCGGTGACATCGTCACCAATGCCCACGTAGTCGGAAACGCCACCTCGTTCACGGTCACCTTGGCGAACGGCACCTCATACCCTGCGAGCCTGGTCGGTCGCTTCACCCCCGACGATCTCGCGGTAATCCGAGTACGGGGAGCCGGCTCCCTCGTCCCCGCAACGTTTTCCTCTGCCTCAACGTTCGAAGTAGGAAATCTCGTGCTCGCGATCGGCAGTCCACTTGGTCTATCGAGTTCGGTCACCAACGGCATCGTCAGTTTCAGCGGTCGGACCGTGAGTGAGGGTAGTGGTGTGGTCCTCACGGATATGATCCAGACGAGTGCCGCCATCAATCCCGGCAACAGTGGTGGTGCACTCGTCAGCATCTCCGGGAAGGTCACCGGGATTCCCACCCTCGTCGCATCTGACGGCAACACTGCAACAGCAGGCCTTGGATTCGCCATTCCGTCCACGACGGTTCGCCTCATCGTGCCCCAGCTCATCAGCCAGGGGAAGGTCACCTCCGCAGGGCGAGCATCACTTGGGATCTCAGGCGCCACCGCGATCTCCGGGAACGACGAGCCCTTAGGAGTCGTGGTCACTGATGTCGTCCCGAACGGTCCGGCCGCACGCGCAGGAATTGCGACTGGAATGTTGATTACGGCCCTCGACAACCATACGACGCCGACGCTCGAGACCTTGAACGTCCTACTCTCCACGCTCAAACCAGGTCAGCAGGTTTCGCTCGCACTCACCACCGAGACAGGACAGCGCCGCACGGTAGAGGTGGTGCTTGGGGATCTCGCTCAAGACTGATCGATGCGTCAGTCGCTAGAGGACTCCGCCGTTGGTCTCAATGCGAACGTGCACGAACCGCAGAATATGCAGTTCGTGCACACCGGCCTTCGTGAGTGCGCTGAGCCCACCTCACCTACCAACTTGAAGCCCTCTTGGTAGCGATCCTGAACGAAGCCTCCGAGCGGTCGACAGGTTGCACAGAACGAGGGGTTCGCGGGTCAAGGAGAACATGGTGTCACTCCGGACCTAGGAGCCGAGCGATCCTGCCGCCGATCAATGCCCGTTTCCGTGCCCGTTGCCCGGACCGTTCGTATTGGCGTCGACGCTATTACTGTTGCCCTGCCCAGGTGCTGCCTGATCATTGCCATTACCCGCAACAGGTCCACTCCGATCGCCATTCCCGTGTCCGCTACCAGGCCCGCTTCCACCTGGGGCAGGTACGACTGGCTGATTACCAGGACGATGGGTCGCCAGGTATACCTGGCAGTAGGTGGCGACGTCGGTTCCTTGGCTTGCCGCGAGCGTCGCAAGGTTCTTGAAGTTCGTGGAGGCAAGCGCGCCTGAGGTCGGAGCCGAGGTGGTCGCCGGTGCTCCGCCAGCGGTGGTCGAAGTTGCACCACCAGTGATCGCCATGTAGGCAGTGCACTCTCCGAAGAGATTCGCGCCACTTGCCATCCCTTGACTCTCGCCCGCAAAGGTCGTCGAGGTCACACCAGCGGCCACCGTTGTCGAGGTCGCTCCCTCGGTCGTAGACGTGGTGGACTCGTTTGTCGATGCGACCGTTGAAGAGGTCGTGGTGGTGTTCCCGCTGAAGGAGACAGGTACCACGCCAGTGAGCGCAGCCGCCGCACCTCCGGTCAATGCCAGCGCAGATGCCGCAGCGATCCCAACCTTGGCGGTGAGTAGTTTCGTAAGCACTCGGTCTTTTCCTCCTGTAGGTAATGCGCCACCCTGCGCCGCCCGAAATGCGTGAACGAACCGGTTTGCACCAGCCAGTTCCCCATGGGTCGCCGCAGCATTGGCGCGATCGATCAGACCTTTGACCTTGGCAAGCTCTTCAGGAACAGCTCCATCTGGGAGCTTTCCCGACAGGAACGCCTCAATGATCTCTTGACTGACCGGATCCATTGCCACTACCTACTGACACCGCCATACGAGGCGGATTCGTTACACATCATCACGAAGTTTCTTTGCAAGCCGCCTGAGCGCCCGAGATTGGATGACCCTGACCGTGCCTTCGGGCTTGCCAATGATCTGAGCAACCTCGTCGGCGCTCAATCCCGCGACCACGCGAAGGAGGAGTACCTCTGCCTGCTCGTTGCTCAGTCCCCCTACCAGGTCTCGCACCGCCTCGTCGATCTCGATCTGCGCGTCGATCTCGGCGGGGTCGGCGAGATGTGGTTCGAACTCCTCGACTCGGTCGGTGGCCGAAATTCTGGGTCGTCTCCGCACTCGGCGAAAGTGATCCGCACTTCGAC
>JBMFXL010000217.1:0-3571 GCA_049964275.1 Acidimicrobiales bacterium
CTATGACCTCCCCACCGCGGGTCTTCACCGCACCGATCTCGGCGACCCGATCCGTCTGGGGATTGGTCCCGGTCGTCTCGAGGTCGATGAAGCAAAAGGTGACCTCGCTCAAGAGGAGCGCTTCATCACTTAACAGGAGTTGCATGGCGCAATCCTACTCGAACATGTGTTCGTACGTCGGTCCATGGTCGGATCCGCAGGCATGGTGCCAAGTCGTGACGAAGACCGTAGCCATGGACGGATTGGGCGGTAGTCGTGAGGAGGCACTAGCCTGCTTCAGGTGAATACAACCCGTTACCGCTGCACCAACTGCGGCAATGTGACGCGATTCGACGTGTCGAAGATGACCACCGTGCGCGCGTTCTACCACTACACACTCGGAGGCGAGTTGACGGTCGAGTCGGAAGAGATCGTGGACGAGTCGATCACCGAGGTCTCCTGTCGTTGGTGCAACTCAGCCGCCAACGTTGAGGTCCTCGAGGTGGAGAATTCCTGACCGGCTTGGTAGGGAATTGCTCAAGGTAGAATCGTCTCGTGGAAACGACCCCTTCTTCTTCCTCGCGTCCTCCCCGTCCAGCCGCACCTCAGTGGCAGAACGGGATCGTGCGCGAAGTCATCGTTGAGACGCCTGAGACGAATTCGCTTCGGATTGAGCTTCCTGATCCCACGCCGTACCTTCCCGGTCAGTACTACAACATTCGTATTCCAGTAGAGGGCCGACCTCGCCCGATCCAGCGGGCGTACTCTCTGGGATCGTCACCGTTCCCCGATTATGCCACGATTGAAGTTGGTATACGGGAGACGCCCGGCGGACTTGTCTCTCCCGTTCTTGTGCGAGACACCGCCGTTGGAGAGGTGCTCGAAGTTCGTGGTCCCTACGGAGCGTTCACCTGGACGGAGGAGCTTGGTGGCCCGGTGCTCTTGATTGGAGCGGGATCCGGAGTCGTACCCCTGATGGCTATGATTCGATACGCCGTCGCCAAGGAACTCTCGATTCCTATGCATCTCCTGTTCTCTTCGAAGTCAGCCGAGTTCGTCATCTATCGTGATGACCTTCGTGCACTCGAGGAGTCGCACGAGTGGCTATCGGTTTCCCATACCTACACGAGGGACCCTGACGACCACTCTGCCCGGTACCACCGGCGTATCGATAAGGAGATGGTTCGAGAGGTCTTTGAAGAGGTGCAGGCAAAGGTCGCCTTCATCTGCGGGCCTCCGGAGATGGTTGAGGACGCAGAGCGAATGCTGGCGAACTGTGGGATGGATCCGTCGATGATCATGACGGAGAAGTACGATTGAGCTGATGGGCATTCTCGTTGATCGGCCGTTGTGGTGGTTCCGTGGCGAACGCTGGGCACATCTGGTCAGTGACGAATCCTTCGCCGAGCTCCATCGATTCGCTTCGTCCATCGGCATTCCTCGAAGGGCATTCCAGGGGGACCATTACGACATCCCGGAGTCTCGTCTCGATGACGTGATTGCTGCGGGAGCTCGCCCGGTCGATCCTCGTGAGATCGTGCGTGCTCTTCGCGAGGGTGGCATGCGGCGATCTCGACATGAGGGACTCTCGGCGTTCGAGTTCGAGTAGTGCGCGACGACGAGCTCTGGACCAGGATCGAACGATGGTCGTCGTCGGTGGGCCTCGGTGAGGTCGCGGCGATAGGGGTGGAGCCATTCCATTTCGACGCAGCATCGGTACTCAACCAAAGAGCGAGCGGTCGACACAACGCCATGGAGTTCACGTTCCGTCGCCCTTCGCGTTCCATGGATGTCCGGGTGACCTATCCCTATGCCGAGAGCATCATCGTCGCGACCTACCCGTATGCTCGGGAGGCGGGTGACGGGGTTCGTCCAATCGCCACATATGCGACGCGTGACCGCTACTCGGAGCTTCGGAGTTATCTCGAGGGGATACGAGCCTTTCTCAAGGAGGCTGGCTACCGCGCGCAGGTCGTCGTTGACGACAATGCACTCATGGACCGGGTGGTGGCCCGTCGGGCAGGTCTTGGTTGGGTTGGTAAGAGTTCGATGATCCTCAATCCGCGGTCTGGGCCTCACTTGTTGATTGGTTCGGTTGTCACGAACTGGAGCTATCGCTCAAATCGAACACTCGTCCTGCGTGATTGCGGGACGTGTGACGCATGTGTACGCGCGTGCCCGACAAGTGCGCTCGACGGTGAGGGTCACCTTGATGCGCGTCGATGTCTCGCGTGGCTGCTGCAGAAGCCAGGTACCTTTCCCATGGAATACCGTGAGGCGGTCGGGGTTCGGGTCTATGGATGCGATACCTGCCTCGATGTGTGCCCAGTAGGAAAACGAAGTGCGCAGATGGCCAAGAGGGGCCCATCGAGTCTTGACCTTCTTAGGAACCTCCTCGAACTCTCCGACGAGGCGTTGATTGCCACATATCCGCACTTCTACGTTCCTCAACGACGATCTGCCCATCTGCGCCGTAATGTGCTCTTGGCGGCTGGGAACCTAGATATTTGGGACGACGCGATTGCGGCGGGACTCCGTCGATATGCGTGCTCGACCGATCCAGTACTCGCGGAGCAGGCACGATGGTCGCTCCGTAGATATGAACGACTCGGACGTACCCGAGCAGTCGTGAACTAACATCTGTCACCCGTGGCTCGTCACCTCCTCGTTACCAATGATTTCCCGCCCAAGCGAGGCGGTATACAGAACTACCTCTATGAGCTGTGGAGCCGCTTGGATCCCGATCGTTTCGCGGTGCTGACCACCTCCGTAGAGGGGAGTGACCAGTTCGATGTCGAGCAGCCCTTTCGTATTCGTCGTGTCAAAGGACCGATGCTCCCTATCCCTGAACTTCGAAGGAGGATCGAGCGGGAGCTCTCTGAGACCGGTGCAGACCGTCTCGTAATCGACCCCACCCTTCCGCTTGGGTCGATCATCCCGGGTATGGGGATTCCCTATGCCGTCTTGATCCATGGCGCGGAGCTGCTCGTTCCGATGGCGCTTCCGGGACTCCGCGCGGAGACTCGGCGCATACTCGCCGGTGCCAAGGCAGTGATCTCGTCAGGTTCCGATGCCGCAGATGAAGCCCGGGCGCTTATCGGCGAAGCGTCGAGTGCGCCGTCGAGGGTGCATGTGGTCTTTCCTGGTGTCGATCTTGGCTACTTTCGGCCACTCGATCATGCCGAGCGCGAGGACGTGAGGGCCTCGCTTGGTTACCGTCCCGATGAGATCGTGGTGTTCTTCGTGTCTCGACTGGTGCCACGTAAGGGTGCGGACATGGTGATCCGGGGACTCGGCTCGATGGGTCGGGAGCAACCGTCCCTCCGGATTGTCGTCGGAGGCGAAGGGCGAGATCGAGCGCGCCTGGAGAGGATCGCGAAGGAGGAGGGCGTGCGATGTGACTTCGTCGGTGGCCTCTCCAAGTCGTCCCTTCGAGCGCACTACCAGGCATGCGATCTGTTCGCCATGCTCTGCCGGGACCGATGGTTTGGTATCGAGCGGGAGGGGTTCGGCATCGTCTTTCTCGAGGCGCAGGCCTGTGGTGCACCAGTCGTGGTGGGCCGAAGCGGCGGCTCGATCGATGCGCTCGATG
>JBMFXL010000218.1:0-3538 GCA_049964275.1 Acidimicrobiales bacterium
ACGCCACCATTGGCACGTGCGGTTGCTGCCGCGTCATCTGGGGAGGCTCCTGGGGCCTCGCGGTAGTAAAGGTTCGGACAGATCGCGTTGTAGCCCATCGTGGCGAATCGGCGAGTGATCTCCTTGGTTGCAAGGTCATACCCCGGCATATGGTGAATGACCACTACCCCACCACGTGGGGCGGCATCGAGAGAGCGTGCGACATATGCCTCGATATGGTCGCCATTGGCGCCGGTGATCATGATCGACTCAGCAATAATTGCGTCGTAGGGCATGCAAGTCCTTTCAAGAAGGGGGGATTACTCCCCTAGTGTACCAACGAACCGACGATACCTACAGAATCTGGTCGTACCAAGTAAGGAACTCGACAGCTCAAAGACAACTGGCAAGGCGTGGTTCCACATAGACGTGCACACTGCCCTATTCTCCGTACATGCCCACGGGAACTCTCTTACGTCGACCTTCCCGCACCGGTATTGCCTTGGTCATCGGCGTGGTATTGCTCGTCATTGGGATAGGGCTCGTTGGGTATCGTCTCTCCTCGACAGGGCTTCCGACTCCCGCTACTCCCGGCCCCCTCTTCAACTGGACGGCACGCTATGCCTCTGGGCCAGTACTGCTCAGTGCCGACCTCACCCAGATCATGTCTGCCCGATCGAACACCGTCGAGACCTCCGCATGTCAGATACTTGTAGGTGACCTCTCGCGCACCTCAACCGCTCCCCCGCCACCCGATCACATCCTCGCCTCGGAGTACCAACACGCACGCGTGATGATGGACCATCTCACGACGGTCTGCCTCCATCAGGGGTCGCTGCCAGGTGGACAGATCCACTCACTCGCGCACTCCGCACAACACCAACTCGGTCTCGTGCTCAAAGTTCTCGCCAACCTCCCCACCCAGCGTTGAGGAGCCCACCGAAGGCTCGGTCAGGGATTGCAGAATTCGCAGTAGCGGGGATCAGCGCTCGTACCAAGGGAATGGAGTTCGCTCACTCCGCACGCTCGACACCCATCACGACGAAACGCCGGCAGGGGTGTCGGTGCATCACAGTACTCACACGGAAGACCTCGTTCAATACCGAGCTCGCCGTAACCGGGACATCCGCAGTTCGCGCAGGTTTGATCAAGTCGAGCCGCAAGGAGCTCTGCCGCCCGAACAATCGCGCGTTGTCGTCCCGGGGAGCAGTGTGCACGGAGGTCACTCTCGACGACGACGACGGAAACGCCTGCTTCATCGACCACCTCATGGACGGCACGAGCGAGAGCGTCTCGGTCGCGGATACCTTTGCGAATCGGACCAGCGGAGGGATCCTCAGCTCGCACAATCATCGCCTGGGCGGGGAAACCTACCTCCGTCAAGCGCCTGGCAAGGTCGGGCGGAGGCGCGTGATGGTCGAAGCTCATCCGAAGTACGTACGGTGCATCATCGACCGCCTCTACCTCGTGAACGACTCCCCAGTCGCGATCGATCGCCACGAGGAGTTCGACATCCATGGTGACGAAGGGGACCCCTGGATGGGGCATGAAGGTGCCTTCTGACGCGATACCGAGTGCAGCCGGCTTCAACTTGAGTGCCGCCTCTGCCTTGGCGAGCGCGGTTGCACGGGGATCCTTGGCCCGCGCAATTTCACCCGAGAACGTGCCAAACCGGTCCGTGTCGAAGCTGACCAGCTCGAGTTCGATCCCACACGCGCGAAGCGGGGGTGCGATCTGTTGCTCCTTTCCGTGCTTGGTCCCGAGCACGGCACGTCGTGGGCTGCTCTCGTACCCTGTCATGAGCGCGTCGTAGACTTAGCGGAAGTACTCAGGACGACTCACCCAGCTTTCGGTCACCATGAGCACCCCCGCTCGCTCACCGAGCAATGCACGCACGCCCGCGATGATCTCCGAGGCGCGTTCCTCAGGCACCACCACGACCAACATCTGGAGCGAGCTGCGGTCATTGAAGGCAAGGCGCCCTTCGTGATAGCCACTATGGCCAAAGCCTGAGACGTTCGGTATCGCCGTGAAGCCCACCGCGCCCGCGGCACGGAAGACCTCCTCTACGTAGCTCACGTCGTCACCACCGATGACCACTTCAATCTTGACTACTGAGGTGAGACCCCAGGAGGCGAACCGATCAGACACCGTTGATCCCTTTCACTTCTTCTCTCACAGTCTGTGCATTCCAAGGCACAAATCCGACCTCCGGAAGGTAGGTCATCCACTCATCCCCCATCGATGGTGTCACCACAAGATGTACCCACTCACCGTCGACCAATTCTCGTAAGAGCTCACTTCGTCCAAGTACCGACGACACCGTCGACGTAGGAGCCGCGATGGCCACAAGGAGGCGCATAGGCTGATGCATCGCCCGCTCACCGTCGAAGAGTGACTGAAGGGGCAGACCTACCCGCAGATCGCCGCTCTCACCAGTGACGACACCGATATGGGCTACCGGGTTATGGAGCGTCTTGTCACCGGCGGAGAGCCGATCTGGATCGACAGTCGAGAAGTAGTACTGCGAAGAGATCCAATGGGCCACCACCATGGGACCTGCCAGGATGGCTTCGAGGAGGCGACCATCGGGATCGATCTCGCTTCGATAGGAGTGAAGAAAGACCCGACGTTCAAGATCTATGCCCTTCGTCAGCTGTCGTGGTCCGATGATCATCGCTGCGTTGTTAGCGAGCCCCCACTCCGGCTGGACCTGTGCCCAGTCGGCAGCGCGACGTCGGGCTTCGCGAGCTCTTGAGGAGGTCGAAGGGTGAAGGAGCACCAGACGCTCCCTACGTAGGCGCTCGCCTGCCTGGCGAAGGGCGGCTTCGAGATCAATTAGCGCCTCGAGGTGGCTCTCAGGGAGTGCGTCGCGATGAAAGATAACTACCTCGTCGGTCGCCGTATCATGCTCTCCCGCCAGGAAGAGCGTTTTCTCGGGGATATCGATCCCGAACGAGCGGAGCGCCTCGCGGACAGGTGGCCAATTGAATACCGCGGCTGCTGCTCTCGCGCTCCCCCCTCCTCTGCTCCCACCACATGCACCGCAGTCGAGCGTGGCCGCAAATGCATTGTTTTGGGTGGTGGATCCATGCCCACAGAGGAGCACGATCGGTGCAAAATCATCGATCAACCCCATTGCCCGAAGCCCCGCCTCAGCGGCCCGAGCGAGCTCTCCTATGAGCGCCGGCCGCTCGTCGAGTTCGACGAGTCCCTCAAGAGCAGCGTGACCTTCTACGGTCCCACGAAGCACACGTGAGATCTGCGAGAAACGATCGGGGAACGCCGTGCGAAAAGTTGAAAGCGCGCCTGAGACGAGTCCCCCAGCCTCCGCCATCACGAAGGGAGCTACCGGCGCCTCACGGGCATACTCGAATGCCAGCGCAAACTCGTCGAGACCTTGATGGCGATCGATTCGCTGTTCACTTCCCCCTAGTGCGTGCTCGGTCAGCGCGACGCTCGGACGCAACAGCACGGGCAGGAGGTCTTGACCTTCGGTCGCCCCTAGTGGCACGAGATGCAGAGGCATGCCGAAGAAGCCCGCAAATCCGAAGGTCTC
>JBMFXL010000219.1:0-3536 GCA_049964275.1 Acidimicrobiales bacterium
GATGACACGATCACCATCCACGACCAACAGAGGAGTGAACCGTACTTCCTCTCCCACCGCCTGCGGGACCAGTTCGATCTCTACGACCGAACCCTCTTCGACCCGCTCTTGCTTACCACCTGAATTTATGACCGCGTACATAGCCCTACTACTTTATATGGTTTACAACAGGACCTGGTCAAAGATGAGGCCACGTCCTCCGCAAGTCGGACAGGATTCTGAAAATGCCTCCACGAGTCCCTCTGATACGCGTTGTCGCGTCATCTCGACGAGCCCGAGAGGTGACATGTCGTAGACATGACTCTTCGTCTTATCCCGCGCAAGCGCCGCACGCATCGCGCGCATGACATCTTCGCGGTTCTCCTTCACCAACATATCGATGAAGTCGATCACGATAATGCCGCCGATGTCTCGAAGACGAAGTTGATGAGCAATCTCTTCGACCGCTTCGAGGTTGTTCTTGTGGATCGTCTCCTCAAGCGACACGCTTCCCACGTTCTTCGCAGTATTGACGTCGATGACGGTGAGTGCTTCAGCCCTATCAATGACGATCGAACCGCCTGACGGAAGCCACACCTTGCGAGCAAGTGCCTTGTGAAGCTGCTCGTGGATGTGGTGCGCTTCGAAGAGCTGGACTGCATTCTGCTCTCTGTCGAAATACTCCACTCGATCTGCCAACTCGGGGGAGATCGCAGATACGTAGGAAACGACCTCCTCGTAGAGTTCCCGGTCGTCGAGGATCACACCTCGATAGTTCCGAGAAAACTCCTCACGGATCACACGCAAGGCAACTTGCGGCTCGCGATACAGAAGGGTCGGGGCGTGGGCGACTCTCGCGCGCTCTTCGATCTTGCCCCACATCTCAGTAAGTCGTTCAACGTCCCGACGGAGCTCGTCTGCACTTGCTCCTTCTGCGGCGGTTCTCACGATGACACCGAATCCGGCGGGCTTGACGTCGTCGAGGATCTTCCGAAGTCGTCGTCGCTCTTCATCGGGTAGTCGCTTCGAAATGCCGTAGCTGTCGGAGTTCGGGATGAGCACGATGAAGCGTCCCGGGAGCGAGACTTCCTGCGTCAATCGAGCGCCCTTAGCGCCAATAGGATTCTTCACGACCTGGCAGACCACGGTCTGTTTCGGACGGAGCAGCTGCTCGATACGAACGCTACGATCATCCGATTCCAGATCGTCGCGATCAAATCGAACGTCTCCGCGATAGATCACCGCGTTCTTCGAGGTGCCAATATCGATGAAGGCAGCCTCCATACCGGGAAGCACATTCGCGACTCGACCGAGATAAATGTTGCCGTCTATCGAGTATTGATCATCAGACTCTCGAGAGACGTAGTGCTCGATAAGGGTGCGTCCTTCGAGGATCGCGATTTGGGTGACACCGTCACGAACCTGCACACACATGAGGTAACGACCCACAGGTCGTCCGTTCCGTTGGCGTGGCGCACGCTGGTTCGCCCTTCGCTTGCTGCGAGGGCCACTCTCTATCGCATCGGCGAGTGGAACGTCCGTACTGTACTCAACTGGTCCTCCGGCACTCGTTGGAGAAGCCGTCTCGGACGACCTTCGGCGACGACGGCCGCGACGCCGCGACCCCTGTCCCTGGCGCACCGAATCTTCGGAGGAGGGAGAAGACGAGGTGCCCTCTACGGAAGTTTGACCCTGAGCCACGCTCTGAGGTGGGCGGGGAGGCGGAATCGTCGGACGGAACGGAGCCGAGATCGGTTCCACGGCGGCCGTAGGGCCCACTGATGACGGCTCAGATGCAGGCTCATTCGAGGAAGTTCGAGCATCCGCTTTCGTCGACTCCCCAGTCGATTCTGAAGGCGACTCATTCGTTCCCGCCTCACGTCTCGGAGCCCTCCTGCGAGAGGAACTTCGCGAACGGGAGCGTGCAGCGCCTTCCTCTGCGGTTCCACTTTCCGACGTCCCTTCCGGCGATATCGCCGGACGTTGGGCGCGAGCCCTAGTCGATCGAGTTCGAGAAGACGAACTGATCGGAGGGGGGAGCGCTGAGGACGAATCGGAGCCATTGGACTGGCCTGATGTCTTGTCGTATGTCTCTTCGGACACGATGGAAAACCCTTCTTTGGCTTCGTCCCGGAGAGGAAAAGACGAGCCCGCGATGCCCTGTCGCACGCATGGCCCCAGAGGAACGACTCGTCCTCCACGTCGGGACGGTCGAGATCTCGCAACCACGGTCGGTGCGATCATCTCGACGAGACTTGGTAAACGCCAGACCCTTGGCGGATGCAAAGACGGTGTCACCAGCTGCGACGTCATCTGTCTTCGATGCGCTGCCCAGTAACAACCAGACTACGAGCACCACCTGCACTAGGCCTGCCATGGCACCCAGTGTAGCCGGTCAAGCCACCGGCTCGTTGGCCATATCACCCTGCAGGCGCGGTAGTAGATGTCGACGACGTGGTCGCGCCTGACGGTACCGCTGTGGTCGTCGTCGTGTTCTGAGGCGTGGTCGAACCTGCTGAAAGGTGATGTACACCATAGGTCGGAGAGCTCACAGGGTGGGAAATGAGGTACGTGAAGAGATTGCGGACAATTGGCGCGGCTCCGGAGGCACCAAAACCACCCCCGGTCACGACTGCGGCGATCACGTATTCAGGGTGCGTCGTAGGTCCATATGCCACGAACCAGGAGTTCGGGGCTTGTCCGGTCACCGACGCCGTACCCGTCTTCCCACCGAGAGGGAACGTCGAGAGTGGAAATCCTGCAAATGTTCCACCCGCAGTTCCGTTCGCGACCGCGCCTTCGAAACCGCTATTGATCGTGTTGTGAATATAGGCAGGTAGCGGTACATGCCCAGCGACTTGCGGCTTGAACGTCTTGATCAGCTTGCCTGCGTTGTTGACCACTCCTTCAGCGATCCGAGGCACATACCTGGTGCCCCCATTCGCAAAAGTCGCATACGCATTTGCCATCTGCAGCGGCGTGATCGTGGTCTCTCCCTGGCCGAACGCCATCTCCAACTGGTCCGCCACATACCAATTTGCATAAGGGTACGCTGCTGGGTCCAACTTGTGGAGGAGCTGCCGCTCCTTCAACGAGTCCACGGTTCCCGGGGACTCACCCGGAAGATTGATCCCGGTCGGCTTTCCCCATCCATAGGCCGCGGCTTCGTTCTGAATTGGATACAAGCCGTACTTGCTCTGGTTGACGTAGAAGTCGTACCCGAGGGTGTAAAAGAAGACGTCGTCGGAAGCGGAGAGCGCGGTCACGACATTGATGTTGCCAAGCGACTCGAACCCAGAGTTGTGGAGCTGGCAGAAGTTGCCCTTACAGTTCGGGATGTCGAAATAGCCGGGGTCATGGATGAGTGTGTACGGCGAGATCAAACCGTCGTTCAGCGCCGCCGACGCCGTCGCAAGCTTGAAGGTCGATCCCGGGGTATATGCACCCGAGATTGCGCGATTGATCATCGGATAGTTCGCAGAGGCCTGGAGTGAGTTGTAGTTGGCCTGGGAGATCCCACCCACGAAAAGTGCGGGGTTGTACGTAGGGTAGGAGGC
>JBMFXL010000220.1:0-3536 GCA_049964275.1 Acidimicrobiales bacterium
GTCGAATGAATGAGGAAGACGCTCACTGCTCCCTGGTGAAGGATTATCTCGGTGTGAAGGTGATCATGGGTCAGAAAGCGAGCGATGACCGAAGCTTCCGTGGGGGATGGATCGGCGATTCCCTGACCAGCCACGACGATGACGTAGGTGAAATGGCTCCAAATGGGCACTGAGGCGCTCTGGAAGGTGATCAATGAATAGACGAGGCGTCGGTCGCTGAATCGACCGACCGTGCCATTGCCCGAGATTACCTCGGCGCTCGTGGGGACGGAGTGAAGTATTCCGTTCAAGGTATGTGCCGTCGATGAACTGACCGTGTTGTTGAAATCCTTAGCCGCTACGAGGCTCGGGTAGGAGGTGGCTAACGCTTCTCCGAGCGACACGAAGAGACCAACCGTGGCCGCGATGGCCCAGACGCGTCGAGCCTGCCCTTTGGACCAGAGATAGACGCCTATGCCGGAGATCGCGAGAAGTGGCTCCAAGGCAACGATTTGAAAGGCGGTGAAGTTCGATAGAAAGAGGGAACTCTGCACCAGGAGTGGTCCCCCCAAAATCGGGACCGTCACGAAGAAGCCGAGGGGTCCTAAGAGCCCGAGGAGATTTCCACTCAGTAGATACGGGAGCGCGAGCGGGAGATGATGCGACAGTGTCGCGATCAAGATCCTTGGATGCGTGAGCACACCGGCGAGGAGTCCACCAAGGGATGTTGCTCCATGAGGGCCCGCAAGGTAGGAATATCGCTGCAGCACGCTGGATGCTTCGGAGAGATGGAATATCGAGTCGACCAGGGCATTGATCGCGCCTACGAGCGCAATGAGGAGTGCCGAGCGATTACGCGATCGGTCGAGAAGGTACATCCCAGGGCCTAGTCCCACGAGATACGTAGAGGGAACATCTCCGGTACTGAGTACGAGGAGAGCAAAGATGAGCGTGAACCTGCGCCGACCGTTCAGGTAGCTCCACGCGGTAAGCAACAAGAACAACATGGCGAATGGCTCAAGGTGGAAGTCAAAGAATGCGCTGAAGTAGTACCACGGATTCAGAAAGACAAAAATCCCCACCGCGGCGACTTCAATCAGGGGATTGAAGCGTCGAAGTAGGTGGTGAATCCAAAGCGCCGCAATTACCTGTGAAGCACCAATCGCGAGATCTTGGAGAACGAGGAGAACGAAGCCATTTGGCACGATCGCCACGAACGGCGCGAGCAACCATGTGAAGAACTCGGCGTGGGAGTCGAGATATGGAAAGCCGTAGTGGGGATAGTTGAAAGGAAAGAGCGTATCGTAAGGGTAGAGATGCCCATGGGCTATGAGCCAGGTCGCCTGGTAGAAATTGGCGAAGTCGGGTGTCAACTCGAAGTGGCTGAACAACGAGGCAGAGTGTGTAATCATCCCGACGGTACTGATCACACCGGCGAGTACCCAGAAGATTCCGAGCCATTTCGCATGGAAAGTAGTGATATCGAGACGCTTTCCGATTAAACGGGTGAACGTCACCTTGGACTCCTCTTGTGGCGCAGGAAACCTAACTCGAACCAGCCCGATAGTAGCAGTATCGCTATCGACCACTCCGCTACCCAATCAAGAGTTCCGAATTGGCACAGTCGGTACGGTCGACATCACGAAGTAGAGACCTCTCTGACTCTACAGAGTGCCTAGGCCTGACGTCACTGCATAAGCCTCGGCTGAGCCTCCGAGGTGGGACCTTGCCCGTCGGTACGCAAGCGACGGAGGTGTCGGTATCGTGAGGTGAGATGTACAGACCCCCAGGCCGTAGAGCACGTTCGCTAAGCCAGTTTCTCTTGATCCTTTCCTGTGTGGTGGTGAGCTCTCCCTCTCACCTGCTCGGAAAGGGTCATGGCGTATCGTTCAAGGCCGTCGCACAGCGGAGTGCGATTCCGCCTCTCGTGGTCGGCAGGACCTTCATCAACCTTCGACCGGTTGCTCCCCGAAGCTACCCGGACGCGCCCTATGCCCAGCTCTCGTACTCGCCGGAGAATCTCTCACCGATGGTCCCGGGAGCTTCCCCATCGGAAGGCACATGGTCACCGCTTGGCACCAATCTCGGTCCCGGCTATGCAATGTTCTCGACCTTCGTCCAACCCACTGCATCCTCGCCTTCGGTCGGCGTCGTCTGGATCAATCCGGTGGTGGCGAAGCTCTCGATCTACGCCGGTACTACCCAACCGGGTGGCAACTTCCCGACCATGGGTGCGGTAAGTCCGTTAGACCAACCCTCATTGCTGGCGGCCTTCGAAGGGGGATTCCAGTTCAATGTAGCGAACGGTGGATTCTTCCAAGCAGGTAAGACCGGCGCTCCGCTCGTCACGGGTGCAGCCACCATCGCACAGTATGCAGATGGCACCATCGACATCGGTAGTTGGGGAAGCGAGATCGTGATGAACCCATCGGTGGTGGCACTCCGGCAGAACCTCACGCTGCTCGTGGACAACCGTGCACTCACCTCCCAAGCGCAGGCCGACAATCTGAATACGTGGGGCTACTCGCTTGGCAACCTACTCTCCACGTGGCGCTCGGGTATTGGGGTGACCGCAAATGGCGACGTCATTTGGGTGGGTGGCCCTGGCCTCTCGCCGCTCACGTTGGCACAGACGCTCCTTTGGGCTGGAGCGATCCGGGGGATGCAACTCGACATCAATCCTGATTGGGTGAGCTTTGCGACCTTTTCGTCCACTCCTGCGGGCACCTCCGGCTCCAACTTGATGGGCAATATGTATTTCCCCGCCTCTCACTACCTGACACCGTTTTGGCGAGATTTCATCGCGGTATTCCGTCGACCTGCCCCCTAAGTCCGAACGTCCCGTGAGACACTAGGAGAGTCAATGACACGAGGAGCGCAGCATGAGTGGTGAGACACCGCGACCGACGGTACCAGGAGCGACGCCGCTCTCGCCGAGTGAGCTCGGATACGTCGATCGCATGTATCGAGCGACCGAGACCATCCACGATGTGGTGTACTTTTCACCGATCGCGCGCGGCATCTACCGCACCTCGGGTTTCGAGGACGTGTGGGGGGCATACTTTGCGCTTCGGGCTGCACCGCTCGGACGGGCATCGGCCGACCTCGTGGAGGCGACGTTCTACAACTTCCATCCCGAGATGATCAGGCGCTACGTACCCGACATCTGGCGCCAGCTCTCCCCAGAAGAGGCGATTGCACTCCGTCGACGCGCGACGCGCGAGTCCCTCGAAGATGCCTTCGGCTCAACGATCACGGTGAGCCCTTCGCTGCGGTCGATGCTCCGAGAGGCCATCAGACTGACTCCGTCCTCTGGCTGCACGCTCTTTAGTGGCAATCGCCACCTTGCACTCGTCGCCGACGATGATCCCATTGACTCCCTTTGGCAGCTGCTCACGGCGATTAGGGAGCACCGTGGTGACGTACACATCGCGGCCCTTGTCGTGGCAGGACTAAGTGGCCTCGAGGCGCATTTGCTCACCGAATCAGTGCGACGGAGTACGCCCTCCAAGCTCGAACGTTATCGAGGGTGGGGCGAGTCGGAGATCACCCAAGCC
>JBMFXL010000221.1:0-3524 GCA_049964275.1 Acidimicrobiales bacterium
AGCCGAAGTTGCAGGTGGGCGAAGGGTCGAGGTTGTCGAGGTGCCTGAGCGATATGTTGCGGGACAAGAGACCGCCATCATCAATGCCATTGAGCGAGGGAAGGCATTACCTCGCTTCCAACCTCCTCGACCAACCACGAAGGGCCTCGGAGGCCGGCCAACCTTGGTGTCCAATGTGGAGACCCTTGCTCGGCTCGCCATTGCTCACCATGTCGAGGTGAGTGGAGGAGGCCAGGTCCATGGTGCACATACGATGGGCATACTTGGCACGCTGTGGACACCACGAGGAGGGAATGCGTTCGAGGCACAACCCAACGAGACGCTTCGGCATGTCTTTGCTCGAGTTGCGGGCGGTATTCCCGAGGATTCGACCTTGATGGTCGGAGGCTACTACGGGTCGTTCGTGACATTCGACGCCCAACTCGCCGAGACGTCTATTGGCCAGCTTGGATCGCGGAATCTCTCGTATGGCGCCGGATTGCTCGTGGCCTTTCCGCCAGACGCATGCGTCGTCAATGAGGCCGACCGAGTTATTTCCTACCTAGGAGGTCAGAGCGCTGGTCAGTGTGGTCCCTGTATGTTTGGACTGCCGGCAATCGCGAACGAGTTCCATCTGCTTGCGACCGGCCAGGGTGGTGATCTCGACAAGATCTGGCGATGGACCGAGCAGATCAAGGGGCGAGGCGCGTGCACGATGCCAGATGGCTACTCACTGCTCGTTCGGTCGGTCATCCGCTCTCGCATGACAGAGCTCAAGTCCCACGCACATCGGAGCTGTCGCGCGAAGGACTACCGCGTGATGGCGGCTGCTATGGCACCTAAGAACCCTGACTCTCGAAGGGGGCTGCTCACACATGTCAACCGCTAGTAGGAATGTGCGGGCACGTCCGCGTTTCTCTATCCAAATCGATCCCATCCGTTGCGACGGATACGGCTACTGCGTTGAGCTCCTGCCTGAGTTGATGAGCTTTGATGACTGGGGTTTCCCAATTGTCAATGAGAAGACGCTCACCTCTCGAGAAGCGTATGAGCTTGCCAAGCGGGTGGAGCACCTGTGTCCCAAGCTTGCCTTTCGAGTGGTCGACGCGACCGGCTAGTACTGGGTCGGGGGACGGTATTCCCCGGTTTCGCAGATGCGTAGGACTGCGTCGCGCCAACGTCGCGAACGAATGCGCCCTTCGACGTCGATTGATCGAAGTTCGGACTCTGAGGTCGGCCGTTTCTCGGCGATGGCATGGAGGAGGCGATCAGACGCTACTGATGCGGGAGAGGTGAAGACCATTCGAGCGGCGTCGTCTCGCCATCGAAGCAGCTCCTTGCGGATGGACGCGCGCATGCGAAGTAATTCGTGGTCTTCGAGCGAAGCTATGAGTGGCTGGTCGTCGTGGGGCTGGGCGACCGTTGGCTCTGGGGGCAGTGGGAGATTCCGAATGAGTGGAGAGGGCTGGCGGTCAAAGGTCCGCGCTCCGATGGCTCGTCGACGCGCAGTGTGTACCACCAATCGATCTGATGCCCGGGTCAGCGCGACATAGAGCAGTCGGCGTTCCTCCTCGAGTTGTGGGCGGGTGATCGATCGATAATGAGGAATGAGGCCGTCTTCCGCGCCGATGACGTGGACCAAGTGCCACTCGAGACCCTTCGCGCGATGAAACGTCGTGAGGGTTACCGCACCCTCGCGTGAGAGGTCGTCTTCGGTCTCGTCCATGAGTTCGAAACAGGCTCCTACGGTTGCCACGCCCGCGCGTAGATGTCGTGTCATCGTTGCGCGAAGGAGCTCAATGGCTTGCCGGTTGCTTCGCGGGAGCTCCTGGTCGACGTCGACCACTGCGTACGCCTCAAGCGCAGCGATGCCTTCTGCGAGTGATCGATCCGCCATCTCGGTTCGAAGGACTTTGACGATATCTGCAACGGCGCCTTCGAGCCAGTGCACCGTTCGTCCAGGGGCATGGACTGGGATACCTGATTCGACCAGAACGGCCTGACACTTAGCGAGGGTCGCGCTCGTCCGTGCGAGTACCGCCATCTTGCGGAAGGGGAGGCCACCATAGCGTGCCTCCCGTATCGATCGGAGGACGTGTCGCGCCTCTTCTTGGTCATCCCCATGCTCGAGGTATTGAGGAGGTCGTTGCTCTCCTGCTTTGCGAGCAGCCTGAACCTCGATATCGAAGGGGTCTCCCGCTCGCTTGACCAGAACCGACTTCGCCGCGGCGATGATCGCAGGAGTAGAGCGATAGTTGATGGATAGCTTCGCGATCCGTAAGTCGGTAAAACGCTCGGTGAGTCCGTACATGAGCGACGGATCGGCACCGTTCCATCCATAAATTGCCTGCTGGGGGTCACCGACCACCGTCAAGTCGGTATTGCTCCCGAGTAGTGCCTCGAGCAACGCAAACTGTGAAGGGTTGAGGTCTTGGAACTCATCGACGTAGAGGTGGCGCGCCATCAGACGTTCGCCTGCGGCAAACTCTGGCTCATTGCGCATGATCTCGACCGCCATGGGCACGAGGTCGTCGAGGTCGATAAGCCCTGATCGTCGCTTATGTGCGTCGTATGCAGACGCGAGCGTCGCGATGTCGCCGATGTCGAGATCGGTTGCTCGCCCAAGACGACGCGCCTCACTTGGGTATCGTGTCGGTGTGATGCCGCGCGCCTTCATCCAGGTGATCTCCCCGGCGGCGATCTCGACCACTTGACGTGGCTGCAGACGTCGTCCCCCCTCAGCGATGAGATAGCTGTTTCCCGCTTGTTGCACGATACGGAGGAGTTGCGAGGCAGGATAGGTGATGATGCGAGGTGCTCGTAGCCGCTGTCGTTGCCAGTAGCGGCCGAGTAGGGCGAGCGCCGCTGCGTGAAAGGTGCCCGTCGTAATAGACTCCCCGTCGAGTAGCGCCTCGGTACGTAGCTTGAGCTGGAAGGACGCAGCACGAGTGAACGAGATCGCGAGTACCCGAGGGGCGTGGGTTTCGCCATTTCGTACACGGTGTGCGATCCGGTGGCTGAGCACTGCGGTCTTGCCAGATCCCGCGGGCGCGACGATGCACAGTGGGCCTGCCGGTGCGTCGACGCATTCGCGCTGCTCGTCGCTGAGCGACACGATCATGGGTTGCGAGGGAGGGAGCTGCGATCGGGAGCGCTGCGCGGAGTACTTCCCACGAGCGCACGCGTGCGATCGAGATGACTTGGCATCGGCTCGGCACAACAGAACCAAGATTCCGAGGATACTACTGCGGAGGCGCGACGTTGCCGAGGCTCGCCAATGAGCACTGGGAGACCTGACGACGACTCTACGCATTGGGCGATACGACGGTGGGTCACGATGAAGGACTCTCCCTCCTCCGCACCTTCTTCGGCGATCGCGGCGATCTCTTGTTGGAGCGCGTCGACTCGTTCATCGAGATGGCGCCAACGATACGACAGCGTCTGCTCGTCGAAGTCCTCGACGATGTTCGCCACGGTGGGGTCGGCGAGCAGGAGCGACTTGGGTGGGACGAGTAGACGAATGCCCAACTGCACCGGTTCGACCA
>JBMFXL010000222.1:0-3508 GCA_049964275.1 Acidimicrobiales bacterium
CGGTCGTCACCCGACCGTGGCTGACGCCATGGGTGTCGACGACCATCGCACCGATCATCTCGTGAAGCGCCAATGCATCGTCGTACTCCATCGGCTCGCCGAAGAGGACGCTTCCGCAGAGTTGCTCAGCTTCGCTTCGAGTGTCGACGCCGCGGAAGTGCACCAGCCAGCCACGCTGGTATGGCTGAGAGCGCTCGACCACCAGTTCGCGAAGGCGCGGTTCTCGAATCACCAAGATGGCACCCTGCGCGAAGCGTTCGGGTACGTTCGAGAGTGGACGAATGATGAGATCGCCCCGCACACCATGCGCCTTGGCAATCGTTCCGACTTCGAGCAGCTCTGCGTCCACCATCATCTCCCCAAAACGACAAACGCCCCCGAAGGGGCGCCTGAACCGAACCCGCTAGTACGCCTACTGACGCCGCTGGCGGTTGCCCCCGGGCCGCCCGCCACGGCCACCGCGACCTTGAGAACGTCGGCCATCAGAGAACTCAACCGAGGTCTGTACTCCCGCCTTAGCTCCAGCGACGCCCACAACGGTACGGATCGCGTTGGCGATTCGCCCGCCACGCCCGATCACCTTGCCGAGATCGGAGGTCGGCACCTGCACCGAGAAGCGCACCGACTCGCCGCGGAGCGAACGACGGATAGATACCTGCTCAGGATGGGGTACGAGCGATTGCCCCAGGAACATGACCACCGACTCGATTTGGTCGAGTCGCTCGTCGTCCTCGCTCATTTCATGCGCGACGTTCTGGTCGTCCACTTCGTACCCTACGCCTTCTCTGACTTGGCGAACTCGTCCCAAGTACCCGTGATCTTGAGGAGCTTCTCCACGGTCTCCGACGGCTGCGCACCGCTTCGGAGCCACTTCAAAGCCTTCTCGGAGTCAATGACGATCTCAGAGGGCTCTTTTCGAGGAGAGTAGTGGCCAAGAATCTCGATGAATCGCCCATCGCGCGGCGACGCTGAATCCGCAGCGATCACACGGTAGGTCGGCTGCTTCTTCTTGCCGACTCGCATAAGCCGAAGGCGTACTGCCAATGAAACCCCTTATATTCGAAGACGGCCTGCATTGGAGGCCTGAAATTCCTGCAATAGTCTAGGACGATCGGAACCAGACACTACCGTTTGTTTCGTCTTCCCTTTTTCAATGGCCTCGACTTTGAAGGCTTCTTCGTCGCTGAGGGACGTCCAATGCCCATCTGTCGCATGACCTTTTGCATCTCCTTGAACTGCTTGATCAGGGCGGCTACCTGTGCGGTCGTGGTACCTGATCCCGCGGCAATTCGCAGCCGACGCGAGGTATCGATGAGTGACGGATCCTCTCGTTCGCGAAGCGTCATCGACGACACAATGGCCTCGATGCGACTCAACTCGCCTTCATCGATCTCTGTATTCCTGAGCTCACGCGGGACACCAGGCAGCATCGAGAGCATGCCCTTTAGAGAGCCCATTTTCCGGACCTGACGTAGCTGCTCAAGGAAGTCGTTGAGGTCAAACTTCCCTTCACGAAGCTTCTGTGCGCCTCGCTCTGCCACATCTTTGTCCACCGTCGACTCTGCCTGTTCGATCAAGCTGAGTACGTCGCCCATTCCTAGGATCCGCGATGCCATCCGCTCGGGATAGAACGGCCCGAAGTTCTCGAGCTTCTCACCATCGGAGGCATAGGCGATGGGTCGGCCCACGACCTCTCGCACTGACAGCGCCGCTCCACCACGCGCGTCTCCATCGAGCTTGGTAATAATCAGTGCGTCCAACGCAAGCGAATCATGGAAGGCACGAGCGGTCGCGACCGAATCCTGACCCATCATCGCGTCGATTACCAAGAAGGTGTAGTCGGGCTCGATCGTCTTCGAGATCGCACGGACCTCCGCCATAAGGACCTCGTCGATCGCCAATCGACCCGCTGTATCGACGATCAATACATCGCGACCCGTGCGCTGTGCCTGCGCCAAGCCCCTCTGCGCCACCTGCACCGGGTCGGTCGCTTCGGAGTAGAAGGGCACCCCGATCTGCTCTGCCAAGATGCGAAGCTGGTCGACCGCACCGGGGCGTTGTAGGTCCGCACCGACGAGGAGCGGGCTTCGACCCTGCGATCGAAAGTACCGCGCCAGCTTCGCCGAGGTCGTGGTCTTGCCCGACCCCTGCAATCCCGCAAGCAGGATGATCGTCGGAGGCTTACTCGCATACTGCAGCTTGAAGCCGTCTCCACCAAGCACACGCACGAGTTCATCGTTGACGGCCTTGACCACCTGCTGACCAGGCGTGAGGGAACGCGAGGCCATCGCGCCCACCGCGACCTGCCTGATACGATCGGTGATGCTACCCACGACGCTGAGTGCAACGTCCGCATCAAGCAGGGCAGCTCGGATCTCCCTCAGTGCAAGGTCGACATCTGCCTCGGTCAGACGGGACTTGGTTCGAAGACGACCAAGCGTGCCCTCAAGGCGTTCACCCAGTCGCTCAAACATCAGCCACTCCTCTATCGTGCATGGTGTCGGTCATGCCTCTGCTCCGGCGTCATAGGTGAGCGCATGTACGAAGGCCGAAGGGTCGAAATCAACGAGGTCCTCTATCGACTCCCCGACACCGACCGCCTTGATCGGAATGCCGAGCTCTGACTCGATCGCAAAAGCGATACCACCCTTCGCAGAGCCGTCCATCTTGGTCAAAATGACGCCTGTCACCCCTGCCGCCGCCGAGAATCCCTCAGCCTGTACGAGGCCGTTCTGTCCTGTCGTCGCGTCCAACACCAACAGTACGTCGGTGATCGTTCCCTCGGCCTTCTCCGCCACTCGACGGATCTTCTTGAGCTCCTCCATAAGGTTGAATCGGTTCTGTAGACGTCCAGCGGTGTCGGCCAACACCACCGTTGCCCCTGCTGCCTTCGCGTGCGAAATCGCATCGAAGATCACCGCGGCAGGGTCGCCTCCTGACTCTCCCGCAACGATCTCCACCGAGGCACGCTCCGCCCAGCGCTCGAGCTGCTCCGCAGCGGCCGCGCGGAACGTATCACCCGCAGCCACCACTACCTTTTCACCTTGATTGGCAAGGCGAGCCGCGACCTTACCGATCGATGTGGTCTTCCCCACGCCATTGACGCCCACGAAGAGGATCACCGAGGGAGCCGTTGGCCCAACAATTATGTCGCGAGGCGTGGCGAGGAACGACTCCACCATCACCTCACGAACCGTGCGAATGGCATCGTCGACCTCGACCACACCGTTTTGGCGAACACGTTGGCGCGACTGGTTCACCACCCGTTCGGTCACACCAAGACCAACATCAGAGACGATCAGCGCCTCCTCGACTCCCTGCCAGAACTCTTCCCCGAGCGTACGCCTAGCCCGTAGCCGACCAAACGCTTGGCCGAGTACTCCTCGACTCCGGCCAAGTGAACTCTGAAGTGTCGCTCGCTCAACGACCATGGTGTCGCCACCGGCCTGCTCTTCGGTCGCAGTGGCCACGCCCCTAGGAGGTGGCGTGGTGATAACGGTGTAAGGGT
>JBMFXL010000223.1:0-3484 GCA_049964275.1 Acidimicrobiales bacterium
CTTGTCGATCGCGTCGATGGTGTACTGCAACACCAGATCGAGCGCAAGCGTCACCATCACCATCTCAAAAAGGGTCGAGCCCCGCTTCGTGAAAATCGGAAAGATAAGACGCCCAATGAGCAAGGTGCCAATCGCGCCCGCAAGGGGCGCCACCAACACCACGATCCAAAGAGGAGAGTGAAGATGCTCAGCAATGAGCGCGGCCATGGCACCGAAGGTCATCATTGCACCAAAGGAAATATTGAGCACATTGGTGAGGCCGAACTGCAAGGAGAAGCCCAGGGAACCAATTGCGATGATCGAGGCCGTGACCAAGCCGAACCCGATCGAGCTTAAAAAGATCTGCATGGAGAAGCTCCTAGAGAAAGTGGGTGAAGGACTGCATTGGCCGCGAACCTTCGTCCGCGGCCAATAGCCCACTGCCAAAGAATGGCACTAACCGACTGCTTCGACAGCCTTAGCGGAGATGGTTCCGATCACCTTCGGATTCGAACCCGAAGGGAAGGAATCCACCGCCTGGTCGCCGTAGGAGTTGTGGTATTTGTTGAACAACAGCGAACCAGACGCGCCAACGTACTGGATCGACTTCCCGGCCTTCAAGGCCTTGACTCCCTGAGCGAACGAGTACACCACGGTCTTACCCTTACCTGGGGCGGTGACCTTCATGATGTAGGGGTTGTACACGCTCCCCTTCGTCGAGTGCGCAGCGACCATTGCCAACGCCATAGCCGTCAGGCCATCGTAACCCGCCTCTGAGAAGGGGTTGCCAAGCCACTGACCGACAGGCGAGGGCAGCTTGGAGCCCACCTTGCGAACCGCGTTGTTGAACACATTGACCGCAGGATTCGGCTTCGGCGTTCCAGCCACCACCGCCACGAATTCCTTCGCGAAGGTCGAGGAACCAACCGCCGTACGCAGCGGATTGAGATACGTGTTCGTCGGTACACCGGAGGTTCCGATGATCGGAACGATGGTGCCAAGCTGCTTCAACTCTCCGAAGAAGGTCGCAGCAGTCGCACCATCGGACTCAGTCATGATGACCTGAGGATGCGCCGCGATCAACTGCTCGACCTCCGTCCTGTACGACGGCTGATCAGGAGTGAGGTTGATCTGCGTGACCACAGTGCCACCTGTCTTCTTCACACCATCGAGCACGCCCGGAAGGTCGCCCTGAGAGCCACTGTCTGTACCAAAGACCGTTGCGACCTTGGTATAGCCATGCTGCTTCGCCCAGAGGGCCATCGCAATACCGTTCGCAGGATCCGGCGGCAAGTCACGCCAGAGGTACGAGTAGCTCGAGCGATCGTACGCGGCCTCACCTGCTGTAATCATCATTGGCACGCCCGACCGGTTGAGGATCGGAATCGTGGTCGGACCAGACGTGGAGTCCGGCCCAGAGGTTGCCACCAGATTCGGAGTGGTCGCAATCATCTGCTCGACCGCAGCCAGCGCGTCAGCAGGATCACTCTTGGTGTCTACCGGCTTCGCCACCACCTTATGACCAAGAATGCCTCCAGCGGCATTGATGGCGTAGACGGCAGGAAACGCACCTGAGTCCGTGAATCCAGCTTCAAAAGACTGATCGCCCGTATACGCGGCGACCAGCCCAAATGTCAACGACCCACCCGATGTGGTCGAGGCTGATGCAGCCGTAGTTGCCGTTGTTGCAGCGCTACCGCACGCCGCCAGCGCGAGTGCCGAGGCAATCGCTAATCCCCCGCGGTGAACGCGTCTATTCATTCATCCCCCCTTTGGTCTGAAGTCTCAGTACTATAGGCAGTCTTTCCCTGTGACGCAAATCATTTTTTATATTTTCTGCTCTCGCGAAAACGTACGAGCGCACCTCAAGCGATCAAGACGAGACGATTCCCTGCTAGCAGATAGGGATCTACCAGGGGGAAACAGCGCACAACCGACTCTGTACGGTATGGACTAGAGAATGCCCTAGCTGTGAGAATCGTGAGGCGACTCATCATGCGGGATCCCCACCGCAAGGTCCCTTGCACGATCAACCATCCGGTCCTCACGATCGATCAGCGCAAGGAACGCTTCGCTGAGATAGGGTCGGCCCACAGGGCATTGGAGTAGGTCCTCAAAGCCCGGATGCAGGTTCAGGTGCTCTCGGTATTTCTCGATCAGCGCAGGCTGACCATCTGAGAACTCTCCTTCAGAGAGGAATCCTCTGTCCACCGCCCACCGACGCAAGTAGTCCCATTCGTAGATCCCAGCAGCATGCACCGGGCTCTGGATGGCAGAGTTCTGCGAGCCGTGAATTCGAAATGCCGAATGGAATCCGCCTACGCCTACCACACGAAGACCTGAAGCGTAGAAATTCGCATAGTTCGCCATGTCGATGAGGCAGCGAAACTTCCGGTCATCCAGTCCAAATGGTTCCTTGAGCTGACGGAGCGCGGATGCCCGCATCATCACATTTGAGGGCTCTCCGAAGTCATTCAGCGCCGGATTCACCAGATGTCGGAAAAAGAGATCGCTCGTGAGCTCGATAGAGCCAGCCGACCCCTCAATCAACGCCGGGCTCATCAATACAACGCCATCTTCGTCGATGATATGACGATTATGGATCGCCATATCGGCACCTGACTCTTCGCATGCTCGTAGCAGCACTTCGACGGAGCGCGGCAGCAAGAGGTCGTCATCGAAGAGGAACTTCACGTAGTCGCCGCGCGCCACCTTGATGAGGTTGAGAAGGTTCGACTGGTTCCTTCCACGCGTTGGATTGCGGAAATAACGGAGTTCAGGCGCCTCCCACTTACGGGTGATCGATTCAACGACTGAGCCTTCCGAGTCATCACCAACGATTATCTCTATTTCCGAGAACGATTGACTGAGCGCACTCGCTATCGCCACGTCCAACCATCTCGACTTGAAGGCCGGTATCAGAATCGAAACTTTGGGCTTTACCACGATCTACGCCATCTCCCACAGTTCACGAGCATCAATCATTCCACCCTCGTTCAACACTACGCCAGCGACGTACACTTCATTGAGGGAGCGACGTAGAGGCGCACGCTGCGCACCAAATCCCTTCATGGTGTCGTCGGCCCGTTCAGTCTCTCGCTAAAGGGGATCTCCGTTCCCAGGCAGCTCCTTAGACGGTGAGGACCATTGTCCGGTCAGGGTGCCAGGCAGTCTCTGACTCGGCCTCAGTTGGGCACGACTTCCGTGCGTGGAGTTGGGCGGCTGCACACTGCGGCGGTGCTCTCTCGAACGCAACGATTGAGCCCTCGTCAAGCTCTATGCCTCGCCCTTGACCGAGCAGTGCCTCGATTCCACAGCAGAGGACGTTCTATGCATGGTCCGACCCCGCCACTTCTTGCGCTCGACAAATTCGATCGGCCTCGTGCCCGAGGAGGGCCTGTTACGGAGTCGCCACACACATTTCCAATCGACCTGAAGCGTGCCTTGAGCGCCTGGCGAACCAGTGGGTCGCCGTAGCTCAATCGCCCACATTGCCAAGCATTGG
>JBMFXL010000224.1:0-3479 GCA_049964275.1 Acidimicrobiales bacterium
GTCGTAGAGCGACACAACCGTCTCGGCGAAGGGGATTTCAGGCTCCCAACCAGTTGCCTCACGCAGCTTGTCGAACGAGCCGAAGAGGGTGGGGATCTCGACGCTCCTGACCAGAGACGGATCGGTCACAAATCGAATCTTTCCATTCACGTGAACACTGAGGATGTCAGCGATGGAAGCAATCCTCGTCCTGATGCCAGAACACACGTTGTAGGCCTGGCCCGGGAGACCTCTCGCAGCAAGCAAGCGGTACGCCCGAACAACGTCACGAACGTCGGTAAAGTCGCGCTCTGCGTCGAGGTTGCCAACCGGAATCGGTTCTGATCCCCCACTCCTCAACATTGCCTCGGCGGCTCTCTTCGCAAAGCCTGATACGACGAAACTCGGACTTTGTCCTGGACCCGTGTGGTTGAATGAGCGCGAAATGACCACAGGCAACTCTCGACCGAACCACGCTTGCAGCACAATGGCCTCTGCTGCGGCCTTCGAAGCCGCGTAGGGCGTGACCGGCCGAATTGCCGCACTCTCCTGATAGGGCAACTCCCCGTCGCGAGGAATGCCATAGACCTCCGATGATGAAATGAACACCAACTTCGGACGAGTCCTAAGTGAGGCTAAGGCTGCACAGAGGTTGGCCGTGCCAAGCACGTTTACCTCGTAGGTAAGGTCGGGACGCTCCCAAGATTCTCCGACATGAGAGCGTGCGGCAAGATGGTAGACGACATCGATACCAGCGTGATTGGAGAAGGCTTCCTTCAACATGCGCGGCTTGGTGATGTCGACCTCGTCGCCGAGACCTATGACGTGATCCCCCATTGCCCGGAGATACTCTCCCAGGTACCTTCCGACAAATCCGTTGGATCCCGTGATCACCGCTCGCATGCGTCCCTGGGTCACAGCATCACGTTAGACGCCGATAGAGCTCGAGGTGTGCGCGTGCAGAACGCTCCCATGTGAACTCAGCGGCCCTTTTCAGACCTCGTCGTGCCCGCTCATCAGCACCAAGGGGATCGTCAAGGACACCCAGCATCGCTTCTAAGAGTCCGTCGACGTCCTTGGGCGCACAGTAGGTAGCGCAATCGGCCGCAACCTCGGACATTGCCGTGGGGCTGGTCGTGACGACCGGTGCTCCAAAGGACATCGCCTCAAGAACGGGCATTCCAAAACCTTCTGCATAGGACGGGTACACGAACACCTGACATTTGGCGTATGCCTCACTGAGCGCGGACTCGCTCACGTATCCCTCGATCTCGATTCGATGGCTCCAACGAGAGGTTCGTATTGCAGAAAGGATCGGCTCAGCGTCCCAACCGATCTGCCCGATGATTCTCAGTCGAAGACCCTCACGAACTTCCGCCGCTCGCTCGAACGCCCAGACGAGTTCTTTGATGCCCTTTCGCGGCTCGATCGTACCCACATAGAGCACCTCACCACCGTCCCGTGTTGAGCTGTCTGGAGCGTCGCGGAGAGGGTGGATCCCATGGGGAATCACCACGGGCTCAGATCGGGGCGAAAAGTAGGAGAGAAAGCGCTCCCTCACCGCGTTTGACGGCATCACGATTGCGTCCGCCCCCTCTGACGCTCGCCGCATTGCATGACGGAAATAGGCAACCTTCGACGGCTCATGCCATTCGGGATTATCGAGCATCGTGAGGTCATGGACGGTCACCACGCGAACCCCTTTGAGGTGAGACGGCATCGTGTAGTGCAAGCCGTGGTAGAGCGTGGCCCCGCGTAGCCGCCTTCCAAGCAAGAGACGGTCCCACGCCAGGCGCGCGACCCGGTTCGCTGGCGCGGTCGCGTCGATGGGGACCTCCCCGATACGCTCACGAAGCAGGGACTCGTTCCGACGAGAATTAACGATGGAAACGAACTCGTCGGTCGTCGAGAGCGCACGCAATCCTTGCACCAGTTCGATTCCATACCGTCCCACACCTGCAGGGCGCGCAGGAACCGAACTGAGATCGACAACATACCTTCGAGCACTCATTCCGAAACTCCTCCGAGAAGGATTCGACGAAAGAGTTCGAGATGTCGTTCTCCGGTCCGAAGCCACGTCATTTCCGCGGTTCGCAAGAGCCCTTCGGTGACAAGGCGTGCCCGCAACGCGTCTTCGTAGAAGGCACGCCGCATACCGTTGGCAATCGCCCCGGGATCCATGGGATCCACGACGATCGTCGATCCGTCAGCTGCAGGTACTGGCGATGCAACGACCGGTAGGCATTGCGACTGCGCTTCGAGCACAGGGAGGCCATACCCTTCGATGAGTGGAACATACACGAAGCAACGAGCGGCGGCGTAAAGCGCCGAGAGAATCGCCGACGACACATAGCCGGTCGCGACTGCTCCTCCTGGAACGGCAAGCTCATCTCCCCAACCGTGCGGCCCCACGACCACCAAGTTGACCGGGTCAGTCGCCTCCTCTCGAAACAGCGAGAACGCCTCGAAAAGGCGCACGAGATTCTTGCGAGGCTCAACAGTGGAGGCGGTCAGGATGTAATCGCCCTGGACTCCGAGCTGAGCCAGTAGCGCTCTCGCGCCAATAGCATCGCCCGGCCCAAGATGATCCGCCCCAGGCCCGATAACGACGATGCGTTCCGTCGCGATGCCAAAGTAGGCGAGCGCCGATTTTGATGCTTCCGACACCGTCACGACGGTACCAGACTGGTCACGAATAAATTGCAGCGTTTTTTGGTGCCAACGTCTTCCCCTAGGAGGAAAGAACTCGGGATGGCTGAGAAAAATGGCATCGTGCACGTTGTACACGCAGCGATCAGCATTCCGTCGGGGCTTTGGTCCACCCATGGAAAACGAGTAGAGAAGATCCCATTGCTTCGGAGTCTCCAGTCCTCGGTCCCATGCGCGTTGCGCAAATGGCTGAGGAAGTCGGCTTTGTTGATGCTCTAACCCCAGGAAAGGAAATATTTGAGGGCCCCCACCCCTAGGCGCGGAGGCAAAGGTTCGAAGCGAGACGTCATGCACGGTTGGCAGGAGTTGCGCAAGCGCAACGAGCGCGGCAGAGGTATACACACCTACGCCTCCAGAAACACGCTGGTGCAATTGATCGGCAACCATGACCACCGAAGGGCGTCCGCGACCGGCGATCATTCCACCACCTGTCGGTACCAAGTTCGCATGAGATCGCCTGTCCTATCCCAGCGAAATCGAGTGACCCTCCTCAACCCTTCAGATCGAAGGCGCTCAGCTATCGAATGATCACAGAGTATTGCCGACATGCCGTCAGCAAAAGCCTCAACATCTCCGATCGGTACGGCGAGTGCGGCGTCACCTACGACCTCGCGTACTGCGGCGCCGTTGGTGACCACAGTGGGCACACCGGCCCGCATGGCCTCAAGAGGCGGTAAACCAAAACCCTCGTACTTGGATGAGTAGGCGAATACGGATGCATGCTCGTAGAGCCACGCCCGGTCAGAGTTTTCCACCCAACCAAGCACGTGTACTCGATCGCGATGACGCAG
>JBMFXL010000225.1:0-3475 GCA_049964275.1 Acidimicrobiales bacterium
GGTCGATGGAGATAACCAAGCGCGGCTACCGCCGCAGCGACCTTGGCATTGGCCATCTGAGAGAGTTGGTCGGAATTGAATGACTTCTGTGATGACGTACCGAGGATGGAGGATGCCGGCTCGAGGGTGATGGACGAGTTCAAGTGATCGATGAGCCAAAGGAATGGTGTGACCTGTTGCAGCGCGACATCAGTCATCAAGACGGAACCACTCGGGGGAGTAAAGGCTGCCCCGTTGACTTGAATCAGCTTCGATACATCGATGGCATCACCCGGCGACACGGAGTACACCGGAATCGTGAAGTTGAGCGCCCAGCCGACGAGGACGACTACCGGAAGCGCCAATAACAGGAACCGAACTCGAATCGTTTTTCGCTTGCCCTGTGCTGGCCGATTTTCTGGTGTCATCCGAACAAGCATCGACTCATGGCCGAGACTCCTGAAATCCATTCTTACTCATTAGCCTGGTGAACGATCTACCGATGGCCGTTGAACCTCCACACTACGACATTTCCGCCGCCCTCAGGCAAGTCGCTCTTGCGGCTCACGACGGCAATACGGAGGTGCTTAGTTCTCATCTTGACTCCGGCGAAGAGGTCGTTCGCGCAGCTGCGGTTCGTGGCCTGTGGGAATGTACGCATGGAGATCCAACCGATCCTCAGGCAGTACTTCTCATGCTCCACGAATTCGTGGGGAAAGAACGCGCCACCCATGTGCTCGTGGCGGTTGGCGAAACGTTCGCAACGCGCCACGGGAAAATCTGCGAGGTCCTGCTCGACCATGAAGATACTCGCGTTGTCGAGGCAGGCTGTTTCGCGGCAGCACAACTCGCACCCTCTGCGAACCACCTCGTGGGCCGACTCGAAGCACTCGCAAGCACCCACGAGGATGATCTCGTACGTGAGTCGGCGATTGCCGCGCTTGGCGCATACGGTCTTCCTAGGTCTACCTCGATCGTCATCGCTGCAACCTCCGACAAGGTGTACGTTCGTCGTCGTGCGATCGTGGCGCTTTCCGCATTTGAAGGAGAGGACGTCGAGGAGGCCTTGCGGGCAGCCACTGCTGATCGCGACGCGCAGACCCGGGCACTCGCGGAGGACATCTTGCGTGCGGGATCGCTAGAGGGTTGAATTCATTTCCAAGAATCCTCGATAAGTGACTCGCGAATCCCCCCGCAGGATCTTCACGAGCCCTCGCGCTACCGCGAGCTCAGGGGACTTGGGTATGGTCACGTTGACGTTGCAGTGCTTTACGAACTGTTGACCGAATCCACTCATGTTCACACAGCCGCCCACGATGAACACTCCTCGCGATGCGACATCGGACACAAGCTCTGCCTGGCAGTTGGAGAGCGTGTTCGTGGCGACGCGATAGAGCGAGTCGAGCACAGGTTGAAGGCAGTCCGTGACCTCCAGCTCGCTGATTCGAGCCTGGACAGCCGCTCCAGACTTCGCATCCCGCCCCCAGACGTTCGCTTGTCGCGTCTTGTGCTCAGAACCAAGATCGACCAGGTTGGCGACGATCTCCTCGGCAACCTCTTGGGTAACTACCACGCCGAACCGGTCGGAAAGCAGACGCACCACCCGCTCCGCGAGCAGATCGCCTGCACCTTCGCCTGCCGCATAGCTCACCATCTCGCCAAGAGAGAAGATCGACGCCTCCGTCTGGGACGCGCCCGCGCAATAGATCATGACACCTTCGGGAGTCGATGGATCCACGTCACAACCAAGAAGCGCAGCGAGAGTTGAGCCGACGAGTACGACCTCACGTGCGCCGAGTTCGTCGAGCACCGACGAGATCACATCACGTTCGAGGTTCGAAAGTCCTATGGGGTACGACAGCACAAGACGCACTCTCCCGAGCGATCGTATGCCGACCGAATCAAGCACGGAGTCGACGTAGGACTCGAGCGAATCAAGAGAACTGGCAATTCCGCGACGGAACGGACGCTCAAGGCGGAGTCGACCTGCGTTGTCTACGAGGGCAGACTTCGCGGCATGTCCCACCGCAGCAATCTGGTTCGTGTGGAAATCCACCGCAACAACGCTGTCCTGATCGTAGAGCGAGCGCCCCTCTGCGTCATAGACCCGGGTACGGTGTGCCCCAAGATCAATTGCAATGCTCCGCGACATCAAGGCTCGCGATGGTGGTCGCGAGCCGCCGTAGATTGTGAGATCGCTCGGATGCGTTTCGAGAAATCATCGACATGAAACTCGGTTGACTTCGGCCGTCGATCCTTCAGCCAAATGAGAAATCCAACAAGCACAAAGAAGACAACCGGTACGGCCCAGTAGAGAAGAACCCCCATCGGCGAGCTACCGTCCTTCCTCCACAACCACGACGAACTTTTCCTGAGAACTAGTTTAAGGTTTCGACTCCTCCATGGAGTCCGAAAGAGGAATTGCTCCCAGCCCCCATTCAGCCCCGCCTTCGAAGAACTCTTTCTTCCAAATAGGAACCGACGCCTTCAGCGTGTCAATTCCGTACTTCGCAGCGGCAAAGGCGGCCTCCCGATGCGCTGAGGATACCCCGACAATCACCGTCGAGACCGTTGGAGACATCTCACCGAGACGGTGCCAGATCACCACGCGTTGGATCTCATCGAACTCGTTCGCAATCGCATTCGCAATTCGTTGCATGGCAAGGTGTGCCGGGCCTTCGTAGGCTTCGTAGACGAGTGCAGACACTCCACTTCGCCCTTCGGAGTTATTGCGAACAGTTCCAGAGAACAAGACGACCGCACCCGCCTCGGGGACTGTGAGCCACTCATATGCCCGATTGACATCGAGCGATTGCTCCGTGATCTGCACCCACATCGGCACCGCGTGCACCGTCTCAGGCTCGTTCGGCCGCTCCATTGCTCTACCACCTCGAGATCATCTCGTTCTGGTTCGAAGCTTATGATGCCATCGGTAAACTTCGTCTATGAGTGACGACCGCCCATCGGGTTCGAATCCATTCGAGTTCCTCATGGGGGACATGATCCGCGCCATGGGTAGCCAGGGGCAGGATCCCTTCGCGATGCTCGCACAATTCGCTCAGGTAGCGACCTCGGACGCCCAGGCATCCGCCAATGTGGACCCTGCCCGAAGGATCGCGCTCGAGAATCTCTATCGAGTCGCGGTACTACAGACCGACGGGCTCAACTTTCTCCCACCAACGTTCACCGCGGCAGCGATTCCTCTCGAAGTGCACAATCCCACGTCATTTGCTCGGGATACGCTCAATGACTGGCGAAGCTATCTCGAGTCACTCCTCCAAGCGATGACGCCTCCTACGGGTGGTCTCTTCCCTGCACAGCACGACGGAGAAGCCGGGCTTCCAAACGAGATGTTTACCATGTTGAGCCAGTTCGGCTCGCAACTCTCGCCGATGCTTTCAGGTGCACAGATCGGTTCACTCGTGGGTCACTTCGCCCTTGATTCGATGACTGGTTTCGAAGTGGTACTCCCGCGCGGAGGACATCCGCGAACTAT
>JBMFXL010000226.1:0-3474 GCA_049964275.1 Acidimicrobiales bacterium
GTCATTCACTAACTTACTCCATCCTCCCTCCTCTATCCAGGCGGCGAAGGGGCTGATCCTTGCTCATGCACGCACGGGAGGGTTGACCTCGCTGTCGGACCGTGACGCAGAGGCGTCGCCTCACGAGCGAGCGGACCTTTTGCTATCATCGTGCGAACCGAGATTCACTAACTCCATCGGAAACGAGGTGCACGATGCACATCGACGTCACCAATCTTCATGGGCGCCATGCCACGAATCGCTGGGAACGGGTCAGCGTCGGCGACACGCTTGAACGTCTGATCTGGAGCTACCCGGACAAGGAGGCCATTATTGGATGGGAGGGCGCCTACGGCGAGCCTGAGTTCGCGCGCCTTACCTACCGTGAAGCCGATGAGCTCGCCAATCGGGTGGCAAATGGATTCCTTGGTGAAGGGCTTTCCCGGGGGGACAGAGTGCTGTTGTTCTCGGAGAACTCCGTTGAGGCCTTCATGGCCAAGATCGCGATCGCCAAGGCAGGGCTCGTGGCGGTACCGCTCAACCCGTCACTAGCGCCCGAGGTCATCGTCGAGCTTTTACGCAAGACCGAACCGTCGTACTCCATTGTGGATGCCGAACTCTGGCCGAGAGCAGAAACTGCATTCGAGGAGGTTGGACTCTCGGTCGGGATCACCATCGCGATCGGTGGCGGTGCGATCCCCGGTAGTCGTACCTTCGGTGAGTTCGCCCAGGGTCGATCGAGCGTCGAGCCCGACGTCGAGATCCATGGGGACGACATTTGGGAGATCTTGTTCACGTCGGGAACCACGGCACTTCCCAAAGGTGCCATGGTTTCCCACAACAGCTCGATGATGGGCGCCTACAGCTTTGCGCTCACCTTGACGCGGGGGGTGCACATCGAGTGCGATCTGAAGCTCGCGACCTTCTTGCCGATTATCTACCACGTCGCGGATCAGGTCTTCACCTTCCCGGCGTTCCTCTCAGGAGGCACGCTCCTGATCGGTCGACGCCCGGTCCCCGATGCTGTCGCAGCTGCGATCGCTACGGAGAAGGTGACCGCACTGTGGGGCGGTTCGCCCGCCATGGTGAACGGGGTAGCGAAGTCTCTCCGCGAAGGTGAGACACCTCTTGACGTCACCTCGCTCAAGGTCGTCGTCTATGGCTGGGCCGCGCTTCCGCCGGAGACACTTTCCTATCTGAAGGAGCGATGCGGCGATGATCTCGTGGCAGTGGAGATCTTCGGACAGACCGAATGTATCTCATGTCATCGCTTCTGGCCGGACAAGTGGCCAGAGGTCTACGCTGCAACCGCGCCACAGCACAACTACGTCGGAGTCCCAAATCCGATGTTGGCGTCGGTCGTGGTGGATCCTGAAGGGAACTCGCTTGAGGGCAAGCCTTTCGTGCCGGGTGAGGCCGTCTATCGGTCACCGGCTATCACCTCTGGCTACTACCTTGACGAAGCGGCCACCAGGGAGGCGTTCCGGGGCGGGTGGTTCCATTCGGGTGATAGCTGTGTCTACGATGACTCCGGACTCCGGGTCATGGTCGACCGCTACAAAGACATCGTGAAGACCGGTGGGGAGAACGTGTCGACGATTCGCGTCGAAGCGATTCTCCATCAACACCCCGGCGTCGAGAAAGCGGCAGTGATCGGTCTTCCCGATGAGCGTTGGGGAGAAGCAGTAACCGCCGTGGTCGTGCCTCGGGTAGATCCGCCTCCGAGTGAGGCCGAGCTGATTGCCTTCTGCCGTGAACGACTCGCGGGATTCGAGACGCCTAAGCGAGTGATCTACATGAATGCGCTTCCTGAAACGGTGGGCGGCAAGGTCCTCAAGTACAAGCTCCGTCAGAGCCTCGGCTAAGGGGTCCCTCACGGTTGGACATCGGGAAACTGTGGTCGCCTGCCCACCAAGGCTCACCAAAGTGAATGATGCGGTCGTAGGTACCAGACCAGGACGTGGGAACGACGCCGCGCAGATTGGTGTTGTGCGCGTCCGCTCGTGGCGGCCCTCGTACTACGGATACCTCCTCGAGGGATTCCTCGAAGGGCTTGAGTCTGCACAGCGGGCTCAGGGCTCGCGGAGGTACTTCCTCTGAAGGTTCTACGAAGCGCTAAGTGAACGTGGCTGCCGAGCCGGTAGCCACGTTCTCCGAGGCGACCCTTTGGGCGCTCAATGTAAACGAACAGGCTCGTCGGTCTTCGAAGCGGGAAGCTGGAACCTGACGGACGACCAAGCTCGATGTTGCGGTGGGCGTTCTCCATCGATGAGATGCGGTAGCGACGCTCGCTGGCCTAACCGGACGCGTCATGTGACTTGGACTTGCTCTCGACTCATATGCGCTGGCTTTTGTTTCCTTGAACGACGGTTCGCGCGGCTCTCGAGGACGAGTGGTAGGCCACGAGTTGTCCTGTCCCTTCACTCTTTCGTTTCGGTTTCGTCCTCGACCACACAATCGAGACGTGTGGGGCGTTGCGTTCGCGTCGGACGTATGAGTAGTCGCGATCAGTGATGCGAAGGAGTGGCCTTTATGCCGGTCCGTGGCCTCATGCGGTTGAGCGTGGTGACGTGTGCCGGGGAGAGTTCGCTGAGGGAGGCGACTCCGAGGAGCTTCATCGTCCGCTCAATCTGATCGGCCAAGATGGTAATCGCACGCTCCACGCCGCGTTGACCCCCGGCCATGAGGCCATAGAGATAGGCGCGTCCGATCAGGGTAAAGGACGCACCGAGAGCGATCGCTGCCACGATGTCGGCACCGTGAGTGATGCCGGTATCGATCACGATCTCGACGTCGCTACCCACCTCGCGGACGACCTCAGGAAGAAGGAGGAACGGTACGGGCGCACGGTCGAGTTGACGGCCGCCGTGGTTGGAGAGGATGATCCCGTCTACTCCGAGACGGGCGAGATGCACCGCGTCCTCGACGCTTTGGACACCCTTGATCACGAATTTTCCTGGCCACATGGCGCGAATTGTCGCAAGGTCGTCGAAGCTCACCGTGGGGTCCATTGCCGCATCCAAGAGTTGGCCGACCGTTCCTCCGGTAGAGGTGAGCGATGCGAACTCGAGCGTCGGCGTGGTGAGGAAATCCCACCACCAGTTGGGTCGGAGCGCGGCGTTGGCGAGGGTGGTAAGCGAAAGCTGGGGTGGAATCGAGAATCCGTTGCGACTGTCGCGGAGCCGTGCTCCCGCGACCGGTGCGTCGACCGTGAACATGAGGGTATCGAACCCGGCGTCGCGTGCACGCTCGACGAGTGCGAAGCTGATCGACCGATCGCGCATGACGTAGAGCTGGAACCACTGGCGTGCATGCGGAGCGGTTGCCCTCACGGTCTCGATCGCCGTCGTCCCAAGCGTGGAGAGGGAGAAGGGAATCCCTGCATTGGCGGCAGCTCGAGCCCCCGCGATCTCACCCTCGGTGTGCATGAGTCGAGTGAAGCCCGTAGGTGCGATGCCGAAGGGGAGTGAGGAGGTGCCTCCAAAGATCTGACAG
>JBMFXL010000227.1:0-3449 GCA_049964275.1 Acidimicrobiales bacterium
GCCTGATGTCGCCCATGTTGGTCATGCAGCCAAGGAGAGTGGCCACAAGGGTTCGGTGATCGCTGCAGTGGTCAATGGCAGCGAACAAGACCTCCTCAAGCCGCTTCAGGATGGAGACGTCGTCGAACTCGTCGAGCCCAGCTCTGATCGGGGTCGAGCGATTCTTCGCCACTCCACTGCCCACGTCCTTGCTCAGGCGGTGACCGACCTCTGGCCGGGCGCGAAGTTTGCCATTGGGCCGGCGATCCAGGATGGTTTCTACTACGATTTCGAGCTCCCGGGAGGCGCACACTTCGGGCCAGAGGACCTTGAGCGAATCGAGTCTCGTATGCGAGCGATCATCAAGGAGGACCAGCGATTTCAGCGGGAGATATACGACTTCAACGAAGGCAAGCAACTCTTCGCATCGCAACCCTACAAGCTCGAAATCATCAGCCGAGTAGAGAAGAATGCAGAGGACGGTGAGGACCGGGCAGAGGTCGGGGACGATGACGTTGTTTCGGTCTACCGCAATTCATCGGGGTTCGTCGATCTTTGTCGTGGACCTCACGTGCCCTCCACTTCGGCACTCGGACACTTCAAGCTGATGCGAAGCGCAGGTGCATATTGGCGTGGGGACGAGAAGAACCCGCAGCTTCAGCGCATCTATGGTACGGCATGGGAGTCAAAGGCCGCGCTCGAAGCGTATCTCTTACGCCTCGAGGAGGCCGAGCGTCGTGACCACCGCAAGCTCGGTGCGGAGCTCGATCTCTTCCACTTCCCACCTGAGATCGGCTCCGGTCTCCCGGTCTTTCACCCCCGCGGTGCATTGCTTCGCTATCTGATTGAGGAGTTCTCTCGAAAGGCACATCTTCGCGCGGGCTATCAATTCGCTTGGACGCCGCACATCACCAAGTCGACCCTGTACGAGGTCTCAGGTCACCTCTCGTGGTACAAGGATGGAATGTTCCCAGGGATGGAACTCGAAGGTGCGTCGTATTACCTCAAGCCGATGAACTGCCCGATGCACATCCTTATCTACCGTTCGAATGCACGCTCCTATCGTGAGCTGCCACTCCGTCTCTTTGAGTTCGGCACGGTCTACCGCTACGAGCGATCAGGTGTCCTCCATGGCCTCGCGAGGGTCCGTGGACTTACCCAGGACGACTCGCATATATTTTGCCCTCCCGAACTCCTCGATCAAGAGGTGGCGAATCTCTTGGGGTTCGTCCTCGCATTCCTCCGGGCATTCGGCCTCAGTGACTTCGAAGCCGAGCTCGCGACGCGACCCGAGAAGTCAGTAGGCGAGGACGAAGAGTGGGAGTTGGCGACGAACGCACTTCGCCATGCATTGGAGACCAGCGGAATCCCTTACGTGGTGGCCGAAGGTGAGGGGGCGTTCTATGCGCCCAAGATTGACGTTCATCTCAATGATGCCATTGGACGACGCTGGCAGGTCTCTACTATCCAGGTCGATCTCCAGATGCCACAGCGATTCGACCTCTCGTACTCGAATGCCCAGAACTCGAAGACACGTCCCTACATGGTGCATCGAGCCTTGCTCGGTTCAGTAGAGCGGTTCCTTGCGATCCTGATCGAGCACTATGCTGGCGCACTACCCGGATGGCTTTCACCTATGCAGGTACAGGTGCTTCCTGTGCGAGACCTTGCCGGAGATTACGCCACGTCCATCGTCAATCAGCTCGTAGCACGCGGACTTCGGGCCGAGGTGGTCCACGCGGATGAGCCGCTCGGCGCTCGAATTCGACGTGCCAAGATGGCAAAGACCCCTTATGTCATCGTGGTCGGGGACGACGACGTCGCCAATCAGACCGTGGGAATCAACCGCCGAGGTGAGGCGCAACCCGAACGCGATGTGTCGCTCGGCGATTTCTTCGACGAGGTCGTCGCTGCTTGTGCAGAGCCGCCACTACCGGGGATTTCGTGAGCCTCGAAACGCTCTGGGCGGGTTGGCGTATGGCATTCCTCACCGATGCCGTCTCCGAGATTCCCGCCGAGGAATGTGTGCTGTGTGCGATCGCCACTGGTGAGGACGACGATGGTGCCATGATCGTTTTCCGTGGTGATGCAGCATATGTGGTGTTGAATATCTACCCCTATACATCCGGTCACGTGATGGTGGTCCCATATCTGCACACGGCGAGGCTCGGCGAGCTTGAGGTTGGGGCGAAAGCGGAGATTTTCTCGCTCGCGGAACGCGCAGGCGAAGCTCTTGAGCGTGAGTACGGGTGTGAGGGCTTGAATCTCGGTATGAATCTTGGACGTGCTGCGGGCGCGGGAATCGCGAGCCACCTTCACCTGCATGTGGTGCCGAGGTGGGTAGGCGATACCAACTTCATGACAAGCGTGGCCAATGCGCGAGTGCTGCCTGAGTCACTGGCGGAGACGAGAGATAGGCTTCGGCCCTACTTCGCCGGTTCGTAGTGGTCTCGGGTGTAGTGATAGCTGGCTTGACCTGAGGTGAGCGCACGAAGTTCTACGGTGTAGCGGCGGAGTTCTGTTTCGGGCACGTGAGCATCGATGCGTACCTTGGTGCCCGTGTCGTCCAATTCGGTCGCAAGTATTCGTGCGCGGCGAGACTGGAGATCGGAGAGTACTTCGCCTTGGAACGAGATAGGCGTGTCCACGCTGATGTGATCGATCGGCTCGAGTAGTACTGGATCTGCGAGCGCGAAGGCATGGCGAAAGGCCAGTGAACCTGCGGTCTTGAACGCGAATTCTGAGGAATCGACGCTGTGGAACTTCCCATCCACCAACTCGACTTCGACGTCCACTACGGGGTAGTCATGGTCGATGCCACTCGCCATGGTCTCGACGATTCCTTTCTCGACGGCGGGAATAAAGTTGCGCGGGATTGCACCACCGACGATCTTGTCGATGAAGGAGAATCCCTCTCCTCGAGAGAGCGGTCGAATCACGATACTCACAACCGCATACTGCCCGTGACCTCCTGATTGCTTCTTGTAACTTTCGGTGAAGGCGGCCTCGCGGGAGATGGTGCGTAGATATTCGATCTCAGGTGCGGAGAGCTCGATCGTGAGCTTGTGGCGCTTCGCGATGCGTTCGATGACGTTCGAGAGGTGAAGTTCTCCAAGTCCCTGAAGTCGTATTTTGTGCGAACGGGGATCGCGATCAACGCGAAGGGTCGGATCTTCCTCCATGGCACGCAAAAGGCCGGCGAAGACTCGTTCGTCGTCCGACATGTCCTTGAGCTCGCAGACGACCTGATAGGTCGAATCGGGGAACGTGGGATTCCCTTGGGGTATCGCGCGGCGATCTCCAGCGAGCGTATCTCCGGTAAAGGTGTGGCCCAGCTTGCTGACCGCAACAATATCTCCGGACCCTGCTCGGACGAGTGGAGTCGCTTCCTTGCCACATCGGGCCACGAGTCCATGGAGCCGCTCCTCGGATCCGTTGGCCAAGTTGTAGAGCACCACATCGTTGGTGAG
>JBMFXL010000228.1:0-3442 GCA_049964275.1 Acidimicrobiales bacterium
TGGATGTCGGCAAATAATTTTGGTGGCGCCTTCACCCAGGACTGTTTCAATCTGATCCACGTGTGTGAAGCCGGTGATGACCACCTCATTGCGGAGAAAGTGGGGCTCGCTGAAGAATTCCTTGTGTTGTTCGGCCGCGAATAAGAAGCCGGGGGCGCGTCGACGAAGTTCCGCAAGGAGTTCAATCGTGTCTGTTCCTGGTAGTCGGTGATGCCAGAGAAGTTCGTCGGTTTCGATGTTATAACCAACCGAGCCGTTTGCACAGATTGCAATTGATCCAAGACCAGCTTCACGTCCGATTGACGCGACGGACCGGGCAGACCGGGCAGTGGCTGCGATGGTCACGATTCCTGCTCGGGACGCACGTTCAATGGCTTCTCGATTCTCTCGTGAGACCTTTGAATCCGAGTTGAGGAGCGTGCCATCGAGATCGGTTGCGACCAAAGAAATCATAGAACTCCGTTCAGGGTGCGGTGGTGCTCGACGCAGGAATCGAAGGTGCTCCGCCTGAGAGGATCGCCTTGCACTGGGCGCTGAGCGCAGATTGAAGATGGCTGACAGGCACGCGGTTCGATTCAGAAAGTGTTGCTTGAAGGGCTTGGTATTCGCCGTTCGTACCGGCCGCAAGCGCGGCGAGCGGAAGCGCGTTTCTCAAGTCATGGACGGAGCGCGCAAGCGCGGCTTGTGCCGCCGACGGCGAAGAGGCGGTCTGGTACTCATGGAGAGCCCGAAGGCCGCTCAAGACGTCGTGGCAGGCCTGGGACGCATAGCTTGATGACGATGGGCCACATGCCGCAAGTAGCGCGGTCAATCCCACGGTTACCGCGGCGACCACCAGGCTTCGCTTCACTCTCCTCAGGATGGCGAGGACCACTGACCCGCTTGCTCTAGGAGAAAATTAGAGACAGGGGTTGTCTTGTCGAGGATCTCGCAGGCCACTTCCTCCCCGAGGTAGATCCTGGCGAGTGAGACCTTGTATTTACCCACGACTCCGAGTCGTCGACTTGGAGCGTCTGTCACGGAGGGATATGAATCCACGGCTGAGACCTCGATCGGGAGGTCCATCCCTCCGAATCCTGCTAGATCCAACGTGAGCCGAAGAAGGTCTACGGTCTCAGTGACTGGAGGAAGACTCCAATTGATCGTGAGCTCGAGGTCAAAGCCTTCTGGGGGCTCAGCATCCTCGTTCATTGCCACGACTGCATCTTCGAAGTTCAAGAGCGTACGTGGGTCAACCTCGAGCGCGATGTGAATATCGAGTGGTCCATTACAGGCGTTCTCTGGATGAAGATCAACTTCCCAGCTCTGCCGCAGAGAATAAGACTCGACGAAGTGTCGCTCGTCGTGGATGTGAAAGCCGTGCTCAACGGCGTGGTCCTTCAGCTGGGTGACGAAACCAGCGAGATCAGTTATCGCCATATGGTTACCAGCCTAGAACTCTTCGACTTCGTTCAGTCGCGCGTACTGTGGTATTTGTGTTGGTATGACCCCCTCCAACAATGCGCGAACATACGATCTCGGGTATTTCGGGCCTGATTCGGTGGCTTGGCGCCTCCACCGATCTCCACTCGCGCTCGTAGGGGGCATTCGTGCACTCATGGTGCAGGCAAGCGAGCCGCGGGCGCTGGCTGCGGTTGTGGCGACGGGTGGTTTTCGTGAGGATCCGCTTGGTCGCCTCCGTCGGACCTCGGCGTTCGTTGGAGTGACCACCTACGGTGAAAAGGCCGAGGCCAGGGCTTCGATTCGTCACGTCAAACGAGTTCATAAGGGCATCGTGGGTATCGATCCGATCACTGGACTTGCCTATGATGCCAACGCACCAGATCTCACGGCGTTCGTACACAATGCGCTCGTTGAGTCCATGGTGATCGCTGGGGAGCGTTACCTCGGTGGCTTTGGTCTAGGGGATTTGGATCGTTATGTGAGCGAGATGACGGTGATCGGACGATTGATGGGCGCGCCGAGTTCAGAGCTTCCCACGGATGTGGTCGGCGTGCGACGCTGGATGGCTCGGTTCCCGACTCGGATGGTCACGGAAACGACTAAGAGTGCGCTGGCACAGCTCTTTGAGATGCGCGTGGAACCGGTGATGCAGCCGATTTTTGACCTCTGCTTGCGCGCCGCGGCATGCACGCTGCCGGAATGGATGGAAGAGGCATTGCCGAGTCCGCCGTCCATGATGGATCGAACCCTGTTGCCATGGGTGACCCGGGCAGGAGAACTAGTAGGCCAGGTGTTGTTGCCGTCCCCACCTTCGATTCAACTCGCCAAACAGAGGATGCACGAGAACTGGCGGGCGAGTGCGAATAGGCTCGTAGGCAACTAGCGAAGGGGATCTCTGCCGAGTGGCCATCGATTTTGCGAGGGTTCTTGACGGTCAAATTGCGCCGGCCGAGCTAGCGCTACTTCAGGTATGTGAGCTGGCACTTGATGCTGCGTATGATGCCGCAACCGCCGCGACGAACTGGTCGATGGCTGCGGGTCATGTCGGTCAACACGTCGGGGATGTCGATGCAGACGAAGCCGCGCTTCGGATTCTGAGCGATTCGGGACTTTCCATCTTGTCGGAGGAGTCTGGACTCTCAGGTCCTCAAACTGGTGTCATCGCGGTGATTGACCCAGTGGATGGCTCGTCGAATGTTGCGCGAGGGATCCCGTATTGGTGTAGCTCCATCGGGCTCGTCGACGAAGAAGGACTTCTTGCTGGCCTCGTACTTGCGATGCCTTATCGAGAGCTGTTCTGGTCATTGAGGGGTAGGGGAGCGTTTCGAGGTACGAAGACGCTTGAAAAGGGTGCCGATCGAACCCTCGGAGAGTCCATTGTGTTCCTCAATGGACACGTCCCGACTTACCTTGGATGGTCGCAGTACCGGGCCCTTGGGAGTGCGGCGCTCGAACTTTGCATGGTTGCCGCAGGTGTTGCCGATGCGTTTATTGACTTCTCGAAGAGAGGTCTCGCGGTATGGGATTATCTCGGGGCGATGGCGATCTGCCAAGAGGCCGGTTGCGTTTTAGGGGATCGTGACGGCGGAGAGCTTCTCGAGTTGTCTATGTCTGCTCGTCGCCATGTGCTTGCCGCGAGAACGCCCATGCTCTTCGATGAGGTGGCGATGGCGGTGGCTCGCGCGCGTGGAATCCCTCGCTAAAGTCTCCGTCTCTGTCATTTCTAACGGAGCGAGCGTACTAATCTCTTGTTCTCCGGGCGCTTAGCTCAGTTGGTTAGAGCAATTGCCTTACAAGCAATAGGTCGAGGGTTCGAGTCCCCCAGCGCCCACCAAAGTACTCGTATGAGAACCCTGGCCCTCAGAGTCCACCGTCGGACTGTCGGTCGCGATAGGTTTCGGGGTTGTATTGTGTTGGTTAAGCTGGTCATAGAGTCCTGCTGGTACCAGACGTGAGAGCAAGCTGTCAAATGGCTCGTTGTAGTCAACTCGGACGGTTT
>JBMFXL010000229.1:0-3433 GCA_049964275.1 Acidimicrobiales bacterium
GGAGCTTTCCAGAGCATATCGTCGAGGCAGTGCTTCGTCACCACGACCCCGACCGAGAACTCTCCGAGCTCAGCCGCACACTGCACTCGGCAGCGTTGATTGCGCCGTATCTTCCGCGGGGAGTCGATGCGTGGGACACCACCATCCCACTACCAGATGAGCTGCTCCATCTCGACATGGCCGAGCTCTTTCAGACCGCTGGACGCTTCGTCGAGGAGTTTATGGACATCTAGGTCCACGCCTGGACCTACGGGCTTCCTGCCGCGAATAGCGTGATCGCCATGACCGGTGCCGATGCAATTGTCGAGGCGCTCGAGCGCCATGGGATCACCCACTGCTTCACCAATCCAGGAACCACTGAGCTCCCCCTCGTAGAGGCCCTCGCACGTGCGAAGCACACCAACGTCGTGCTCACCTTGCATGAAGGAGTGGCCACGGGTGCGGCCGATGGGTTCGCCCGGGTCTCTGGGCACATGGCTTGGGCGCTGTTGCACCTTGGACCTGGACTCTCCAATGGTGCGTCATTCCTTCACGATGCGCGAAGGGCGCGCACACCGCTGCTGTGCGTCATTGGTGAGCATGCCAGCTGGCATCTGCCCTTCGACCCACCGCTGGCCTCCGATATCGAGAGCTTGGCCGCGCCGGTATCGGTTGGTGTCGTCAGACTGAGCGCGCCCGAGCTGATCCATGCGGAATTGGCGAGTGCCATCGCGATGGCGGAGGAGCGCCGTGGGCCAGTGGTGGTCATTGCTCCCCATGACATCCAGTGCGCACGGGTCTCCGCAGAGTCTGCCTACGAGGGTGGCGACAAGCTACCGAACGATGTGCCGAGAGACGCCGAAGAGACAGATTGCACGGCACTGCTCAAGGAACTCGCGGTCCAGATGGACGGGGATGTCCTCTGGCTTCTCGGTGGCTGGGCGCTCGATCGGTCCGTGCGAGATGGCATCGTAGGTGGGGCAATCCGTCTCGGTCACCGAGTCCTCCTCGAGCAGTTCCCTTCAGTGATGCGTCGCGGAGGAGGATCTGAGCCGGTCGGCAAGCTGCCGTACTTTCCTGATGCGGTTCTTGGGGCGGTTGGCAGTCCACAGTTGGTCATCTGCGTGGGGACTCGACCTCCTGTGAGCTTCTTCGGCTACGAGGGTACTCCCTCGATCCTTCTGCCAGAAAAGTGCAAGGTCATCGAGTGGCCCGATGATCGAGGGAGTCTCGACGACCTTGTCGCATGGCTCGAAGAGTTCCATAGTGGAGATGAGATCCCGAGAGACCCCGACGTTCGCCCCAAGGACACCTTATCGGTCGAGGCTATCCTCAGGGAGCGAGCAACCGCGGATCCCCTCTCGATCTCCGCAGCCATCGTACGAGCACAGTTTGAGGGGGACGTGATCGTGGACGAGGGTCGAACGGGACTCGGTCCCTACTTCAACCTCTCGCACGAGGCGCCGAGCCATACCTACCTCGGTCACTGCGGCGGCGCAATCGGTGAGGGAATGCCCCTCGGGCTCGGTGCGGCCCTTGCCTCACCTGGTCGGACGGTACTCGTGATTCAGGCCGATGGAGGAGGTCTCTACGCGCCACAAACGCTGTGGAGCATGGCCCACGAGGGCACCCCGGTGATCGTCGTTGTGCTCGCCAACGATGCCTATCGGATCCTCCAGATGGAGCTCGCTCGTGCTGGGGCTGATATCGATGAGACCCTCATCGGGCTGACCGCGCTTGAGAACCCCAGAGTGGACTGGGTACAGCTCGCGAAGGGATTCGGGGTGGAGGCGACCTCGGTGCGCGATGGCGCCTCGCTGGTCGACGCCATTGCTGATGCGCGACGGCGAGGGTCGCCCGCTCTCATCGAGGTCAGGATGACGGAGCCGACGCGGAAACAGTGAGGTGATCGCGTGAGGCGGGAGTCGTGCTCGTCCTCGACGCATAGAGAAGATAGCCCACCATCGTGAGCTGAGCGATGCCCGCCCCAGCTACCCCAGGGGCGATGGTGATCGATGCGATGATCAATGCTGCCGCAATGATCCCCGCTCCCAAACCAAGGTGATCGAGCCCGCATCGACTCTCGAAGGACCAGCTCCGCACGAGTGGACCCAACCGCTGCCTTCGAGGATGTATGGTCGTCCCTGCGAGGAGCAGACCAACTGCAGCGAGTCCAATTCCGAGGTAGCGTCCGTGTGCTGGCACCGTGTCAGGCGTGACGATCACCCAGGTAAGGAGGGTGAAGAGTGCTTGGCGCATGACGCCTTGTCTACCGAGTATGACGAGGACGACCAGCACGTAGTAGTGTGACCATACGATCGGCGACGCAATGAGCGCCACGACGACGTACCGGCCGAACGTGCTCAGGTCTGGTTCCCAGTTCGGTTCGTGGCGAGCTCGCCGGTAGTCCCCCCAGAGCCCTGGGGCCATCAGTGCGACTGCGATCGTTGCACCTAGGAGCTCCCCAAGGTGACCGGTACCGACGACGGGTGCGACCGCGCTCTGGAACGACCAGCCTGATGACGCCTCATGAGCGCTCAGATGGGTAACGATTGCGATGTAGGTAGCCATTCCGGGAATGAACGCCAAGACCAGCGGTACCCAGACGGCGACGCCGACGAATGCACTCAGTGTCCGCCGGAGCCTGCGCGCAATGAGGACAATCAACAAGAGGGGCGCGAGATAGAGCTTGGCCACGGCCACGCTTCCGAGGATGGCACCGCTCGTCACTAGGCGGCGCCAGTAGCGCCACACGAGCACGAGCGCAAGGAAGAAGAGGGGTTCGAGGGAGCCGACCTGGAGTGCTGTGATCGTGGGCGTGGCCCACAGTGCGAAGGTCATGACGGCGATGCCCCTCGTCCTCCCCGCGAGTGCACCAGCGACGAAGAGTGCCACGAAGAGTCCGAGCCGATAGAGGAACACCCCAAGGTGAAGGGGTAGTAGCCCGAAGGGGAGGAAGCCAATGGCAACGAGAAGGGGATAGACGAAGGCGTGTCCGCCAGAGATCGCGTCCCCGGCGAGGGCAGGATACGGCGAGTGTCCGTTGAGGAGCGCGACGGCCGCCGTTCGATAGGTGATGAACTCGACCGCATTCATGTCGGGGAAGTATCGCACCCATATGAGGATGCCTATCGCGGCGTACAGGGCGGAGATAAGTATGAATTGGAGCGGTACGGAGCGAGATCGTAAGGGCATAATGGGTAGCTGACGTGCATTGGCAACAGTGAGTCGATACTATTCGCATTGGATTCGGCTCGCGCAAAAGGGAGGGGATAGCCTTCATGACTGCTCATGATGGGCCTCTCCCACCTAAGGTCACTACTCGCTGGGAACGGCCCGTCGATCTCTACCAGAGGCTGACCGAGCCTTATCGCAACGGTGAGGCACCGCTTTTGCGGGTCATCGATGAGACCGGCGCCTTCCTCGACTACGGGGTCGATGACCTCGACGAGCG
>JBMFXL010000230.1:0-3432 GCA_049964275.1 Acidimicrobiales bacterium
GCTTTGCCTTGCAGATCGCCAAGCCGCACCGTATCGGTATCCTCCTCGTACCCCAGTATTCGCCATTGAACGGGCTGACCGTTCGCCTGACGAATCTCCGCGAGCGCACCTACGTGACGGGCGAAATGGCCTGCGGTGTAAAGCGGTCTCTCGATACCGGGAGATGAGACCTCGAGCTCATAGCGTTGGTTTAGGAACGCGATGTCGTCGATCTTGTCTAGTAGCTCCGAGACGACCTTCGATGCTGCAGCGATCTCATCGAGCGACGGATCATGGGCCTGCCCCTCGAGCGTGACACGCAAAGTACGGCCAACGACCTCGAGTTCGAGGACCGAAAGTTCCATCAAGCTCACTTCGTCGTTGATGAGGGCGGTAAGGCGTCCAAGTGCGCTCTGATCGAGGGGTGACTTTCGCTGAGAAGGCTTCTGCGCCATCCGACCACTCCTCCCTCATTCTCCCGCTCAACGAAAAAAGCGAGGGTCACCCCACGCTTTTCCGATCGCAAGCTTCTGCAATATGAAAATCTAACAACTAGTCTACCGGCCCAATCAGTCGCCGGTACGATCAGCTCGCCTCCGCTCCGCGACCACCCATGCAACCACCTCGTCGAGGTTGTCGACCGAATAACGAGTGGTGTCTCCAGTTCTACGATTGCGGAGTTCCACCGTCCCTTCTGCCAGCCCTTTCGATCCAATCACGAGGTGATACGGAAGACCGATGAGGTCCGCATCAGAAAGCATGACACCCGGAGACGCTCCGCGGTCGTCGAGCAGCACGTCGATCCCAGCGAGGCGCGCACGTTCGTAGCACTGTTCACTGATCCGACGGACCTGCTCATCCTTGGCGTACCCAATCGGATAGATGCCCAACTGGAACGGCGCCACCGAAAGCGGCCAGGTGATGCCGCGCTCATCGTGAAACTGCTCCACGAGGACGGCGAGCAATCTGGTCACACCGATCCCATAGCAACCCATGTAGTACTCGGACGAAGTGCCATCCGACGCGGCGAAGCGTGCATCGGGAATCTTCGACGAATACGTCCGGCCCAACTGGAAGGTATGTCCTATCTCGACCGCACGCACGAGTGACATCGTCCCACCACAGCGGGGACAGGGATCACCGTCGCGAACCACCACGAGGGAGTCGTACGCATCGACATGGAAATCTCGACCAACTACGGCGTTGACGACATGGTGTTCGTCGAGATTCGCTCCAGTTGCCCAGGAGCTTCCCTCTACGACCGAGAGATCGGCGATGACTCGAACGCCCTTCTCGGACATGCCCATCGGACCGATGTAGCCCTTGATGAAGATCCCTGAAGTCCTGAGGGACTCGTCGTCGAGCAAGCTGAGTCCTCCAGACAGGCGTGCTTCACGATCACCTGGCACCAACAAGAGCACGAAGGTCCCATCGATCGCGCGTGTCGCGATGCACTTGAGCATGCCTGACTCGTCGAGCTCGACTCCTTCCTTGCGGAGTCCGGCGATCGCATCACTGACCCCTGGTGCCCCCGGCGTGAAATGCACCGCCATCGCATCTGTTCCTGATCGCGGGGCATCAGCAGGAGCGCCCCTCTTTGCCGCCTCGATGTTCGCGGCGTACCCACACTCGGCACACTGGGCGAAATGGTCTTCTCCGATAGGTGATGGCGACATGAATTCGTGATTGACATCCCCCCCGATCGCCCCCGAGTCTGCCTCGACCGGCGTGAAAGGAATCGCCATGCGCTCAAATGCAGAGAAATACGCGTCGTACAACTTCTTATACGACAGCTTCATGGCGTCTTGGTCGACATCGAAGGAGTAGGCGTCCGCCATGATGAATTCGCGCGTGCGCATCAGCCCGAACCGGGCACGGGGCTCATCCCGGAACTTCGTCTGGATCTGGTACGTGATTGCCGGGAGATCCCTATAGGAACCGAGGTCGGGCGAGATGGTCGCGATCATCGCCTCTTCATGAGTAGGCCCGAGTACGAACTCTCCTGATTTCGAATGGATCCGCATGAGTACGTCGTCCATGGTGAGCGAACGCCCGGTCTGCTCCCAGATGTCGAGAGGGTGGAGAGCCGGCAGCAACATTTCCTGCGCACCTTGAGCGTCGAACGCTTGACGGATGATCTCGGAGACGTTCCTCAGCACCCTGTTCCCGAGTGGAAGATAACTATAAACCCCAGATGCCAATCGGCGAATGTACCCCGCTCGAACCAGGAGCTGGTGGCTGATCGCTTCGGCGTCATTCGGTGCTTCACGCAGCGTATGCAGGGTCATCGCGGAAAACTTCATGTGCATACGCTAGCGGACACACAGTCGGATCCGCAGGTCCGGATCGGTTTCTCGTTACGAGGCGGGCTCGTCTCCTTGCACACGCCGACGAATTCGATCGATCTTGACCGAAGAACGGTTGGCATCAGCGCCTCGAAGGTCAAGTAGTACTCGACGGTCTTCCTCGGCCTCCGCCGCCGCGGACTCGTCAGCCGCAGCCAAACGGGCCTCGATCCCCTCCTCCACGATGCGCTTGGCCTCGGCCACCAAGGCGTCCACCATCTCATCCTCTTTGACGACCCCGACGATCTTGCCCTTGATGAAAAGGTGGCCCTTCTTGCGTCCAGCAGCGATACCAAGATCGGCTTCACGCGCCTCGCCGGGACCGTTCACAACACATCCCATGACGGCGACCTGAATCGGAAGATTAAGTGCTTCAAGCGCGCGCTGCGCCTCGCCGGCAACCTTGATCACGTCGATCTCCGTTCGACCACACGAGGGACAGGCAATCAGATCGAGACCACGACGCTCACGGAGACCAAGTGCCTCGAGAAGTTGTCGTCCGGCCTTTGCCTCCTCGACCGGATCAGCCGTGAGCGAATAGCGAATCGTGTCACCGATACCCTCGCAAAGTAGGGTGGCAATACCAGCGGTGCTTTTGATCAATCCTGCGGGAGGTGGACCGGCCTCGGTGACACCAAGATGCAACGGGTGATCCGTCGCTTCGGACAGTGCTCGATAGGAAGCGACCATCAAAGGCACATTGGAGGCCTTCACCGAGATCGCGACTTGGTCAAAACCAACCTCCCCGAAGAGCGCGAGCTCGTAGAGCGCTGACTCAACGAGCGCCTCAGGAGTTGCCCCTCCGTACTTCTTGTACAGGTCGGGATGGAGCGAGCCCGCATTGACACCGATGCGGATCGGCACCCCCCGATCACGCGCTTCAGAGGCGACGAGCTTGATCTCCTCCGGCTTCCGGAGATTGCCTGGATTGAGACGAAGCGCTGCGACCCCCGCCTCGAGCGCGGCAAGCGCCATCTCGTAATGAAAATGGATGTCAGCGACGATCGGGACTGGAGACCGCGGCACGATCTGTGCGAGGCCCTCCGCAGCCTCGGCCTCGTTGCAGGTGCATCGAACAATATCGACGCCCGCACCCTTGAGCGCGTAG
>JBMFXL010000231.1:0-3416 GCA_049964275.1 Acidimicrobiales bacterium
ACCCTTCCTTCGACGGCGGGTTTTGGAGCTGATGGCGGGGAGGAGACACCCACGCTTATGGGAGTCGACCTTCCCGAGGGGGTACGTGGACTCGATGTCGGCCCAGCGACGGTGAACGCATATGGGGAGCTTCTCCAAGGCGCGAAGACCATTTTCTGGAACGGTCCCATGGGTGTCTACGAGGACCCACGGCTCTCGGCAGGTACCCTTGGCGTGGCTCGTTCGGTCGCAGCGTCGAGCGCATATAGCGTGGTTGGCGGGGGAGACTCTGCCGCTGCGCTCCGCCAGGAAGGGCTCGAGGACGCGGTCTCGCATCTTTCTACGGGTGGTGGTGCGTCCCTTGAGTTCTTGGAGCTGCACGGACAGCTTCCGGGGATCGTCGCGCTGCTCGACGGAGTGAAGTAGGTGGCAAAGCCCAAAGATTTCGGTGCCCGACCCAATCCGAAGAATGGGAGGTATCGCCTGATCTCTGCGAACTGGAAGATGAACCTCAATCACCTCGAGGCGATCTCGACCGCGCAGAAGTTGTTCTATCTCCTGAGGGAGCAGGACTATCACTATACGGAGATCTCGATTCACCCCCCCTTTACCGATCTCCGTTCATTGCAGTTGCTCTTCGAATCGGATCGTATGCCACTATCTCTTGGCGCGCAGAACTGTTCCGACCAGCCGTCTGGTGCATATACGGGTGAAATATCGGCTGCTATGCTTGCTCGACTTTCGGTCAAATTCGTCATTGTGGGCCACTCCGAACGCCGGGAGTACTTCGGGGAGTCCGACCAACTCGTTGCTGCCAAGGTGAAGGCGGTGCTCGCAAGCCAGATGATTCCGCTGATCTGTGTCGGCGAGACCAAGGAGGAACGTGACGGTGCCTCGACCGATCGAGTCGTGAGTACCAGCGTGGACGCGGTTGTTCGTGATCGTACCTCGGAGGAGGTGTCCTCATTCGTGTTCGCATATGAGCCGAGGTGGGCGATTGGCACCGGTAGGGCCGCTACACCAGAAGACGCCCAACACGCGGCGGGTGTGATCCGCCAGGCCATCGCGAGGCGACATGGCGAGACGACGGCGAATGCCGTGCGTGTGCAGTATGGGGGGTCGGTGAATGCGGCCAATGCGGCCTCGTTCATGTCCTGTGCCGAGCTCGATGGACTTTTGGTGGGAGGCGCTAGCCTTGATCCGGACGCATTCTCGCGGATCATTGCGGCATAGGAAAGGTTGGGAGGACGCATGCTGACCGATGCACTGGTAGTCGTCCAGGTGCTCGCATGTATTGGGCTTGTGGTATTCGTCCTTTTGCACTCCGGCAAGGGCGGAGGACTCTCGGACATGCTCGGTGGTTCGGTGAACGCGACGGCTGCTGGCTCGACCGTGGCCGAGCGCAATCTCGATCGCATCACCATCGTGCTTGCCGTGCTCTTCACCTTCTCCTCGGTCGCACTCGCACTTCGTTTGCACTGAGCCGCCCCGCACTAACCTTGACCTCGTCCATGGCGACCTGCCTAGGACCTCGAGGGGTGTCTGCTCCTCGCCGCACAGTTCGTGTGCGAGCGGCCCGTCGCCTTTGACCCAGAAGGAGCCTGAGTAACCTTAGCGTCACATAAGCCGTGTGAGCCGATCGACGATCTCGGTGACCGTATCGGCACTGGACGCAATGTTGAGACGCACGAAGTCCGACGCGTCCTCGGCAAAGTCCTCACCTGGGCTGGTAGCCACGCCGACCTCGTCGAGGAGGAACTGCTGCGCGCTTCGATCGCCGAAGTGCGAATGCAGCGCTGACGCATCGATCCAGAGGAGGTAGGTGCCCTCTGGGGGGTAAGCGACGAGCGGCGAATCACTCAGACCATCGAGTACCAATTTGACGTTCGAGCTGATGGTGGTAAGCGTGGCATCGAGCCAGCCTGCGCCATGACGGAATGCGGTGTTTGCGCCGATGAGTCCTGGCAGGGACGCACCTGCTCGAAAAGGGAAGGGAAGCGCTTCGATCGCGTCTCGCTGACCATTGGGAACTTGCAGTGCGGCAGCGTGGAGTCCCGCGATATTGAAGGTCTTCGAAGCCGAATACGCCGTGATCGTGACACGAGCCAGTGCGTCGGAGAGCGAGCCGATGCCCTGGTGACGTACATTCGGTGCGAGGATATCGCGGTGGATCTCGTCGGCGACGATCACGTAGTCGTGGGCGAGTGCAAGGTCGCCAATGGCTTTGAGCTCCTCGGTGGTGAAGACCTTGCCTGTGGGGTTGTGGGGGTTGCAGAGGAGAAGTACTCCTCCTGGGGAAGACGAGAACGCGTGCTCGAGGACGCCTAGGTCAAAACTGAAGCCCTCTTCACCTGGGGCGAGTGGGATCCCGGTGAAGTCGAAGTGGAGTTGGTCGCGCAGATGGTGAAAGGGAGGGTAGGCGGGGAGGAAGTAGACGAGGTGCGTTCGCGTCTGACGGTGTGCCATGAGAGAGACGGCAAGCCCTTGCACGACGTCCCCAAATACGATCAACTCATCTGGGTCTAGTGTGAGACCGTGTCGTGCAAGGGAGAACGCTGCCATCTCATTGCGGTAGTCGTCGAAGAGCTGCTGCGAAGGGTAGCCAAGATCTGACGCACTCGACGCCTCCTCGAGCGCCATGGTGATCTCGGGTGCGATGGCGAAATCCATGTCTGCGACCCACGCACAGATCGTGCCCGACGGGTATGACCGCCATTTGGTCGACCGGCTGCGTCGTTCGTAATCGGAGATCCACGATGGGCTGCTCATGATGTTCCCGTGCCTTTATGCCTTGTTCCTTCTCGACGCCGGATGAAGTGGTTGATCACGAGTCCGACGCGATGTTCTGCGTTGTCCCTAGCGTAGCGGCCGCCACCCCACCGAAAGGAGGGGCCAATCGGCCCCTCGTGTTGACCAATCCCCAGGGCCCTTTGATGAGTACCCTAAGTATGGAGGTCCGAGGGGCCTGAGAAGGAGTCGCAGTGGACATCTATGAGTACGTTCCCCATCGTCATACCAGGGAGAAGCTTGACCGCCCCTCGAAGCCCATCAAAGTCGCTGATCAACTCTCGCAGAACTCGGCGATCGCGCGACTAAACGCGCGCATCGCCGTCAAAGTGACCAACGCGGTGGGCACCATGTGGGCGGCGTATCTCTTTGCGATCTTGGCATTTGTGAGTCTTCCCGCGGCCATTTCATCGCATAGCCCGGTCGTGCTGGTCTCCTGGGTCTCTCAGACCTTTCTCCAGCTCGTCCTGTTGTCGGTCATCATTGTGGGACAGAACGTTCTGGCTGCTGCTGCGGACAAGCGAGCAGAGGCGACCTATAACGATGCGGATGCGGTGCTCCACGAAGTGATCAAGATCCAGGAGCACCTCATGGCACAGGATAAGGCGCTTACCGCCCTGATCGCGGCACAAGAGCGACTTGGTGGGAAC
>JBMFXL010000232.1:0-3406 GCA_049964275.1 Acidimicrobiales bacterium
CGAAGCACCGCATCCTCGGAGTCACCTCGTGCCACGTCAGCGAAGAACTGCTGCTCGAAGGCATCGACACGGGCAATTCGCTCGTCGATTGGTACCGGTCCGAACTCGTCGACGATGTCGTCGACGTAGCGACAGAACCCATAGAGCGCATGGACGTACTTGCGTCGATCAGGCTCGAGCACCTGGGTGGCGTAGTAGTAGGTCTTGCCAAACCGACGATTGAGCGACTTGCAGCGCGCGTAGGACTCCTCGAGCGAGATGGTCATGCCATCTCCTCGACCCGCTCAGCGGCAAGCTTGCCCGAGATGAGCACCATGGGTACGCCCACACCCGGAGTCGTCCCTGACCCTGCAAAGATCAGGTTCCCAAACCGTGGGTGGATGTTGCGAGATCGGAACGGACCGCTCTGGAAGAACCGATGCGACACTGAGAACGGCGTACCGAGGGGCATTCCGCGATTGAGCCAGTCGATCGGCGTGGTGATGTCTTCGGCTTCGATCGTCGCGGTAGGCGACAGAAGTCCGACCTCTTCGAGCTTCCCGAGGAGTCGGGCACGCGTCGGAGAGGACTCGGTGTGCCAATCGATACCGGCCGTGAGGTTGGGTACTGGCTCAAGCACGTAGAGCACTCGGCCACCCTCTGGCGCAAGCGAAGGATCGGTCGCCGTCGGACTCGAGACCAGGATGGACGGATCGCGCATGAGGCGTCCGTTACGAAGCAGGTCCTCGAAGGGCTCTGCCCAAAGGTGTCCGAAGTAGATGGAGTGATGCGGTGGTTGTGGCGTGGCGTCGTCTCTCACGCCAAGGAGCATCAGATAGGCAGAGGGCGAGTACTCGAGCGTCTGGAGCCTCGCCATACCTCGATCGTGCGTCTGCTTCAGGGCATTATCGATCTCGGGCAACTCGACGGTGGAGATCACGACATCTGCATCGAGTACCTCACCGTCGCTCAGCACCACACCATCGATTCTCGACGCATGCTTTCGCGCGGCGTACTCGGTGACCATCGACCCGTAGCGGAACTCCACTCCCGCCTTCTCCGCGGCGCGTGCCATGGCGAGCGGCAGTGCGGCGATACCTCCCTTTGGGAAGTACACACCCGCGACGGCGTCCATGTACGCGATCACGGAGTAGATCCCAAGCGCCTCGATGGGAGAAAGTCCTGCATAGAGTGCCTGGAAGGAGAAGAGCCGTATAAGCCTGTCATCGGTGAAGTACCGACGTACGTAGGCGTCGAGCCTCCGAAACCCGCCAAGGCGTACGAGTTCGATGAGCGAACGCCATCGCCCGACGAGATCGGAGACGGACCCGAGGTTGGCATCGATGAAGGTCGGGAACTCGGCCTCGTACATGGCCTGAAGCGCACGGCGAAAGCGACCATAGGCGTCTGCGTTGCGTTGATCGGAGACTCGAAGAATCTCCTCGCGCATCAACAGTTCGTCTGCGAAGACCGAGATGGAGCCGTCGCCGTCGAATCGAGATCCATCGGCGAAGTGAGCGACGTATCCCGGTTCGACTGCGACCAGATCGAGTACGTCCTCGAGCACGCTCCCGGTCGCAGCAATAGTCTCCGCGATGAGGTCGATCATGGTGAGCACCGTCGGGCCATTGTCGAGTTGGTAACCATGGCTTCCCACGATGTTGGCACGTCCACCGGGCCGCTCCCCCGCTTCGAGCACCACCACCGAATGGCCCGATCGCGAAAGATGGCAGACCGCGCTGAGACCCGCGAGACCGGCACCGACAACGATCACCTTCAACTTAGGTCCGCCTACTCCCGATGTAGTACGCCAAGCGCTCAAGTTCGAGCGCGGCTTCAGGCGCCAACGCACTACCCCGAAGAGCCGAAATCGCCTCCTCTACCAGGCAGTCGACCCGGGCTTCCACCGTGCGAATAGCGCCGGTCTCAGCGAAGACCTCTTGCACGGCAAGTACCGCAGGCTCCGACGCATCGGCCACTCCAAAGGATCCTTCGATAATTGCCCGTTGCGCCGGCGTCGCGTCTCGGTGCGCCAGTGCATAAATGAGTGTCGGCTTGCCCTCGCGAATATCCTCACCCACCGGCTTGCCGGTGATCTCCGATTCGCCGAAGATGCCCAGTAAGTCGTCCCGAAGCTGGAACGCTTCGCCGAGCGCCATACCATACGTCGATAGTGCGGAGGCAAATGGCTCCATGTTCTCCGCGAGTGCGGCACCAAGGAGGAGTGGTCGCTCGACGGTGTATTTGCCGGATTTGTAGATTGAAATACGACGAGCGAACTCGGGATCCGTGCTACGCGTCGACGTGCCGAACACGTCGAGGTACTGCCCGAAGTTGACCTCGAGTCGAAGCTCCGTGAAGATCGATCGCGCGGTCGGATTTGCCGCTTCTATGAGCTGATCCGCGTATACGAAGGCCAAGTCGCCTATGAGTACGGCCACGCCATCCCCGAACCGACGCGACTCCCCGAACCGATCTTCCGCACGGTGGTCGTCGCGGTATTTCACATGGATGGCCGGCTCGCCTCGCCGAAGTGGGGATCCGTCCATCACGTCGTCGTGGATGAGCGCAAAGCAGTGGAGGAGTTCGAGCGCCGCAGAGGCATCGATCACACCGGTGTCGGAGGGATCGCCGCCTACACCTACGAATGCCCAGTAACAAAATGCCGGCCGGAGGCGCTTGCCTCCACGAAGTGCGAAATCCTTCAGATCTTCGAGAGGGAGGCGCAGCGCCTGATCCACCTCGGACCATCGGGTGAGCTCGCCGTCGAAGAGGAGCGCGAGACGTTCGTCGACCCGGCGCGCAAGTCGCTCGAGCGAGGGAGGCGCCGTCACCTGAAGTCTCACGCCTTCGGCATCTCCATTAAGAATCGGTACGTTCAAAAGCGCTCCAAATTGACCGGTCAAGGTTATTCCTCTAGCGTAAAAGCCTCTACGCACTATGCCAAGCGAACCAGGATGATTCGCGAGTGCGCGGATCAGATGGCTTCGTGCTGCTGAACCTCGTTGCCGAGCGCAAGCGCTGGTGCGCCAAGCAGCGAGACCAGCACGTTGACGAGGTAGATCAAGAGGCCGAGCGCCACGGCCTGTGAGGTCGATACGCCGAGCGGGTGCAAAAAGAGTACAAAGGCACCCTCCCGAAGGCCAAGTCCACCGATGGTGAGAGGAACCACCTGCAGGATCGCCACTGCTGGCACGAACGCCAACATATCGGTGAGCGAGAGTCCGAGTCCGAGTGCGGTAGCGACCGCGAAGGCCGTCACCACCACGGCGAACTGATAGGCCAGGCTGACCGAAAGCACCTCAAGGACGCCTTTGGGGTTGGTAGTGAAGCGGATGATCCCATAGCGTGCGGCACGAACCACGTTAGAAAGCCCGACGCTTTCGACGACCGGTTGAGGAGAACCCCAGGTTGCGAAGCCCACGAT